>NZ_JBEPFC010000024.1:0-68143 GCF_040301705.1 Streptomyces sp. NPDC000151
CGCCCGGGACGCCCGGGCGTCCGCGGCGGACACTCGACGCCGGGGCGCCTGGCTGCGGGGCGACCGGCTGCGGGGCGACCGGCGCCCGTGGCGTACCGGGCGGCCGGTACGTGCCGCGCTCGGCGCGCTGCTGGCGACGGCGCTGCTGGGCGGCGTGGCGGTGGCGTCGGTCGGTACGTTCAGCGGCAGTACCCCGGAGCGCCCCGCCCCGTCCCCCACCGCGCCCGGCCACGCCGTACCCCCGTCCGGCCGCCCGTCCCTGCCCGCGCGCCCCAACGTCCCGCTCCTCCGTCCGCCGCGGCCCTCCACGGAAACCCCACGGACGCCGGAGGGACCGGGGAAGTACAGCCACCACGGCCATCACGGCCACCACGGCAAACCGAAGCCGGGGCCGAAGGCGAAGCAGGGGCCGAAGCACACGAAGCCCGCGAAGCGGCCGAAGCCTCATCAGGAAAAGGGAGAGCCCCCGAAGCCCCGGCAGGAACAGGGGCGGGGGCACACGGCGAAGCAGTCGCACACGGGGAAGCCCGGGAAGCGGGCGAAGCCGCCGCACAAGGCGAACAAGTAAAGAACAGAAGGGGGACGGCCGGGGCCGCCACCCCCCACAGGAGAGGCCCCGGCCGTCGTTCGCGGGAGGGCCGCACCGGGCCCTCATCCTCTACAGCGCCACCGGGCCCGAAAGCGTCACAGTGGCGTCACTCGCCGTACGGACGACCGCATCCCGGCGACTCTGGACGCAGGGCGGCCGATGCCCGTAACGTGCAGGTCCGCGCCGGTCGGTGCGCTTGCCACGCGTCCTGCGGCGGCCCTGCGGGCCCGGCGGACGGGCGCCAGGCGTACTTACTTCGGCGTAGGGGGCACCACGGGATACCGTCGGCGCCAGAAGCAGTTCCTTTACCTGCGGTAGCCGGACGCCGGCAGCAGACGTAGGCAGCAACGACCGGGCGGCGGATGCTCCGCGTGCGACAGGATGGACCCGTGCAAGGGGACGACACTCAGCCGGACGACAGCCGGTTGACGGTCGCCGTACAGGCGGCACAGGACGGTGACGAGACGGCCTTCCGTACCGTCTACCGGGCCGTACATCCCCGTCTGCTGGGATATGTACGGACCTTGGTGGGCGAAGCGGACGCCGAGGACGTCGCCTCCGAAGCCTGGCTGCAGATCACCCGGGACCTCGCCCGCTTCAGCGGTGACGCCGACCGCTTCCGCGGCTGGGCGGCCCGCATCGCCCGGAACCGCGCGCTGGACCACATCCGTATGCGCGGCCGCCGCCCGGCCATCGGCGGCGACGAGAGCGAGCTCACAGAGAAGCCGGGCCCGTCCGACACGGTCGACGAGGCCCTGGAGTCGCTCGGCACCGGACGCGCGTTCCGGCTGATCTCCCAGCTCCCGCAGGACCAGGCCGAGGCCGTCGTGCTGCGGGTGGTCGTCGGGCTGGACGCCAAGAGCGCGGCCGGGGTGCTCGGCAAGCGCCCGGGCGCGGTCCGTACGGCCGCCCACCGCGGGCTGCGCCGGCTCGCCGAGCTGATCACCGACCGCGAGGACGGCCCGGCCGCCCGCGAAGGAGCCGTGCCGGACGGGCAACCGGAAGGGCTTCCGGACCGTCCTGTACCAGGGAGCAGGCCGGCCGGCGGGCCCGTGGGAGGTGTGCCCTTCCCGCGCCGCGGTTGTCGGACCGGCGGAACGGAATCGTACGTACCAGGTGTGACGGAAACGGCCGCACGGACGCAGAAGGACATGTGATGGCCGACGACCGGTACAGCTGGCTCGACAAGAACGCCGCGGAGAGTTTGCTGCGCGGCGAACGGGTCGATGCCGGCGGCGGCTTCGGCGCGGACGAACTGAACGACCTGCTCAACGCCGCAGCCGTGGCCGGCGCGCACCCGCCGGCGGACGCCCCGCTGCCCGGCGAGGAGGCCGCTGCCGCCGCGTTCCGCCAGGCTTCGGCGGGACGGTCTACGCGCGACACTGCCGCGGCCGGCGGCGCGGCGCGGGCCACCGCGGAGGACGGCATACCCGTGGTGCGGTCCGTGCCCGGCGGCGGCGCGTCCCGCACCACCGAACGCACTCGCATCGGCCGCCCGTTCCGGCGCGGCCTCGCCGTCGCCCTCGCCGGCTGCGCGCTCGGCGGCGTCGCGGTGGCCGCCGGCACCGGCGTCCTCCCCACCCCCTTCTACGGCGGCCACGCCGACCCGTCCCCGAGCGCCACGGCCGCCGTCACCCCCAGCCTGCTGGAGAGCCAGGGCCCCGGAGCGGATGCCTCGGACGACGCCGGGCGATCGCCCGACGCGAGCCCGGACTCCTCGGCGCCCGCCACGCCCACGTCCCCCGGCTCGTCGGACGGCACGCCGACGCCCGGTCACAAGGGCGGCGGCGCCTCGAAGGACCCGCTGCCGCAGCTCACCCCCGGAGGGGGCGGCCTGGGCACCGGCACGGCGAAGCGGCGGGCGGCGGTGCTCGCGCTCTGCCGTGACTACGAAGCGGGCCGGACCTCGCCCGGCGACCGGCGGCGCCTGGAGCGCGCGGTGGGCGGCGCGGAGAAGCTGCACGCCCTCTGCAAGCAGTACCTCCAGCAGAACGGCGTCACGGGCGGCCTCGGCGGCTCAGGGCCGACCTCCGGCTCCGGCCTCACCGGCGGCTCCGGCTCCACCGGCTCCGGCGGCTCCACCGGCTCCGACGGCGACTCCTCGGGCGGCGACACGTCCGGCGGCGACGACTCCTCCGGCGGCCACGAGTCGGGCGACGGCAGCAAGGCGGGCGACGACGCAAGCCACCCAGAGGTGGCTCCGACGACTTCCCCGGCTCCCGCGCCCACCCTGACGGCCACGCCCGAGCCAACGCCGAGCGCTTCCACCGCAACCACCCATTGAGCAACCCCTGGGGCGCCCAGCCCCCTCCGGGGGAGCGGCGCCGGCTTGGGCGCAAAGAAAGGGCGCGAGCGGGGCCGGGGGAACGTGCCCCGCTCGCGCCGAACGCGCGGTGCCGTAGGTACGGGGGGAACCCCGGCTCCCGCGCAGCCGATGACCAGTCGGCTTCAGTACGTACAGCGTCACGGTCGCCAAAAACGTCACACCTGCCGCGCCGGACGCCCGCACGGCCCGCCGCCTACTTGTATATGACGACCTTCGTGCCCGGGCTGACCTGCTGGAACAGGGCGGCGAGCTTCTTTTCGTCGCGGACGTTGACGCAGCCGTGGGAGGCGCCCGTGTAGCCGCGGGCCGCGAAGTCGCTGCTGTAGTGGATCGCCTGGCCGCCGCTGAAGAACATCGCGTACGGCATGGGCGTGTGGTAGATCGTCGAGACGTGGTGGCGGCTCTTGAACGTGATGCCGAAGGTGCCCTCGCGGGTGGGGGTGTACTGCGAGCCGAAGCGCACGTCCATCGCCGAGACGACCTTGCCGTCAACCATCCATGCCAGCGTGTCACTCGTCTTGCTGATGCAGATCACCCGGCCCGTCAGGCACCGCTTGTCGGGCGCCGCCACCGGCCGGCTGGTGGGCGGGTACAGCTCGGTGCGCGTCGGGTGATGGGTCCGTACGCGGAGGGCGCTCAGCGTCGCCGCGTCCGCGCTGCCGGTGCGGGGGAGGCCCTGGGCGCGCTGGAAGGCCGTGACCGCGGCGGCCGTGACGGAGCCGTAGAACCCCGTCGGATTCCGGTCGAAGTGCTTCAACTGGCGAAGGCGGGCCTGTAGTTCGCGTACTCGTTCGCCGCGGGCGCCTGCGGCGAGCACCGGCTTCGGGGCGGCCCGGGTGGGCTTCGGGTGCGTCGCCGGCGGCCGGGGCGCGGGCGCGCGCGTCGAGGGCGGTGCGGCCGGTGTTGTCGGGAGGGAGGCGCGCGGCGCGGGAGCGGCATGCCCTGCGCCCTTGCCGTCGTCGAGCCGTACCCGCATCTCCTTGCAGCCGGCCGTCACCGACAGTGCGGCGGTCAGCGCCAGCGTGCCCGTCAGCGCGTGGACCGTTCTGCTACGACGCATGCGACGCATATCCCACCCCTGGGGTCTCACCCGCCCCTCCTCATGCTTCCCGGCGCTGCGGCCCGCCGAACCTGCGGTCATGCTGGGAGTCGTGCTGTGAGCAAGGTCCTAGGCCGCTCCCCTCCACGGGGCGCACGGCCACCGCTACAGTCCGTCGCGAAGGCACTCGATTACTGAGCAGTAGCACAGCGGGAGGCAGGCACCATGGCGCGCGAGTCCGGCAGCTCTCGATTCACCGAGAGCGGTTTGCCCATCGAGCCCGTTTACGGTCCGGACGCCCTCGGCGACTGGGACGCGGCGGAGAAGCTGGGCGAGCCCGGTGCATACCCGTACACCCGGGGCGTGTACCCGACGATGTACACCGGACGCCCCTGGACGATGCGCCAGTACGCCGGGTTCGGTACGGCCGCCGAATCGAACGCCCGGTACAAGCAGCTGATCGCGAACGGCACGATGGGTCTGTCCGTCGCCTTCGACCTGCCGACGCAGATGGGGCACGACTCCGACGCGCCGATCGCCAGCGGCGAGGTCGGCAAGGTCGGTGTCGCCATCGACTCGATCGAGGACATGCGGGTGCTGTTCGGCGGCATCCCGCTGGACAAGGTCTCCACCTCGATGACCATCAACGCGCCCGGTGCCCTGCTGCTGCTCCTGTACCAACTCGTCGGCGAGGAGCAGGGCGTCGACCCCGCCAAGCTCACCGGCACCATCCAGAACGACGTGCTGAAGGAGTACATCGCCCGCGGCACCTACATCTTCCCGCCCAAGCCCTCGCTGCGGCTGATCGCCGACATCTTCAAGTACTGCAAGGCCGAGATCCCGAAGTGGAACACCATCTCGATCTCCGGCTACCACATGGCCGAGGCCGGCGCCTCGCCCGCGCAGGAGATCGCCTTCACCCTCGCGGACGGCATCGAGTACGTACGGACCGCGGTCGCGGCCGGCATGGACGTCGACGACTTCGCGCCCCGGCTGTCGTTCTTCTTCGTCGCCCGGACGACCATCCTCGAAGAGGTCGCCAAGTTCCGTGCGGCGCGCCGCATTTGGGCCCGGGTGATGAAGGAGGAGTTCGGCGCGAAGAACCCCAAGTCGCTGATGCTGCGCTTCCACACCCAGACCGCGGGCGTACAGCTGACGGCCCAGCAGCCCGAGGTCAACCTCGTGCGCGTCGCCGTCCAGGGCCTGGGCGCCGTCCTCGGCGGCACGCAGTCGCTGCACACCAACTCCTTCGACGAGGCCATCGCGCTGCCGACCGACAAGTCGGCGCGGCTGGCGCTGCGTACGCAGCAGGTCCTCGCGTACGAGACGGACGTCACCGCCACCGTCGACCCGTTCGCCGGGTCCTACGTCGTCGAGAAGATGACCGACGACGTCGAGGCCGCCGCCGTCGAACTGATGGGCAAGGTCGAGGAGATGGGCGGCGCGGTCGCCGCCATCGAGAACGGCTTCCAGAAGAACGAGATCGAGCGCAGCGCGTACCGGATCGCGCAGGAGACGGACTCGGGCGAGCGGGTCGTGGTCGGCGTCAACCGCTACACGCTCGACGAGGAGGAGCCGTACGAGCCGCTCCGCGTCGACCCGGCCATCGAGGCGCAGCAGGCCGAGCGCCTGAAGAAGCTGCGCGCCGAGCGGGACCAGGCCGCGGTGGACGCGGCGCTGGCCGACCTGAAGAAGGCCGCCGAGGGCACGGACAATGTCCTGTACCCGATGAAGGACGCGCTGAAGGCCAAGGCGACGGTCGGCGAGGTCTGCAACACCCTGCGCGAGGTGTGGGGCGCTTACGTCCCGACGGACGCGTTCTGAGCGAGCGGACGCGTTCTCCGCGGGTGGGCGCGTTCTGAGCAGGTGGGCGCGGGCGGTGCTGCCCGCGCCCTGCGTCAAACTGGTCTCATGTCGTCACCCCGTCGCACCTGTCCCGTCTGCACCAGAGAGATCGCCGTGGTCGGCGGGCGGTTCGCCCGGCACGATCCGCCGGGCCGGCGTACCGGGCTCGAACTGATCTCGTGTCCCGGCTCGCGGCGGATGGCGCCCATGATGGCGCCGGCGGAGAAGCTGTTCGACCCGGAGGAGCCGCCGATGCCGGGGCAGCAGCCGCTGTTCTGAATCCCGTGCCCGGCGCGCCTACGGCGCGAGGATGTCCAGCTCCGCCATCGCGCCGACGGTGATCTCGCGGGTCAGCTCCTCCGCGCGGGCCGCGTCGCCCGTGCGCACCGCCTCCGCGACCTGGACGTGCAGGGTGACCGCCGCCGGGTCGGGGTCGGTGAACATCACGTGGTGGTGGGTGCGGCCGGTCAGGATCGCCGCCACGACGTCGTTGAGCCGGGCGAACATCTCGTTGCCCGAGGCCGTGAGCAGGGTCCTGTGGAAGGCCGTGTCGTGGACGAGGTACGCCTCCAGCTGCTGGCCCCGTGACGTGGCGACCATGCCCATGGCGTGCTCGGTGAGCGCCGCGCACTGGTCGGGCGTGGCGTGCCGGGCGGCCAGGCCCGCGGCGGCCGGCTCGATGGCGCAGCGCAGCACGGTGAGCGAGCGCAGCTGGCGGGGCCGGTCGGCGCCGGCCAGCCGCCAGCGGATGACCCGCGGGTCGAAGACGTTCCACTCCTCGGTGGGGCGTACGGTCACGCCCACCCGGCGCCGGGACTCGACCAGGTGCATGGACTCCAGGACCCGGACCGCCTCGCGGATGACCGTGCGGGAGACGTCGTAGCGCTGGGCCAGCTCGTCGGTGCGCAGAACAGTGCCCGGGCGGTGCTCGCCCGCGGCGATCTCCGGCCCGAGGGACTCCAGCACCCTGGCATGCAGTCCCTGCCCCGTGTTCTCCATGGGATAAGCCTACGTTCCGGGTCCCGGGAAGAATAAGTATGACGTTTGCATCACAGACTCTTGAATACGTCGTACCTAATGGGTTTCAGTGGGGTGATGCATTCGAGCCACGCAGGTGGTCTCGACACGCCAAGTCAATGAGGACGAAGAGCGAGGTAGACCGCGATGAGCACCCCCCATGTCATCGTCGTGATGGGAGTCGCCGGCACCGGCAAGACGACGATCGGACCGCTCGTCGCCGCCGCGCTGGACGTCCCGTACGCCGAGGGAGACGACTTCCATCCCCCGGCCAACATCGCCAAGATGTCCGCCGGCACCCCGCTCGAGGACGCCGACCGCTGGCCCTGGCTCGACGCCATCGGCGCCTGGGCGCACGGCAGGGCCGGCAAGGGCGGAGTGGTCAGCAGCTCCGCGCTCAAGCGGGTCTACCGCGACCGGCTGCGGGCCGAGGCCCCCGGCGTCGTCTTCCTGCACCTCACCGGCTCCCGCGAGCTGATCGAGGGCCGCATGGCCGAGCGCAAGGGCCACTTCATGCCGACCGCGCTCCTCGACTCCCAGTTCGCCACCCTGCAGCCGCTCGGCGACGACGAGCGGGGCGTGGCGGTGGACGTCTCCGGGACTCCGGAAGAGATCACCGAGCGGGCCGTCGCCGCGCTGCGGCAGCTCGACGGCGCCTCCCCGGCCACCACCGAGCTCTGATCAGGAGCCGCACCCCCGAGCTCTGAACCGGCCCCTTCCCCCCGGGGTCCGGTCCCGAGCCGTACCCCTGAGCTCCGATCGTGAGACCGGGCTCCAACCGAAGGAAAAGCCGTGACCCATCTCAGCGTCGAGATGATGGCAGCGGACGCGGCCGAGCCGATCACCTCGGCCGGCAACGCGCAGCTGGGCATCTCCGTGCTCGTCGGCATCGCCGTCATCGTCCTTCTCATCACCAGATTCAAGCTGCACGCCTTCCTGTCGCTGACCATCGGCTCGCTGGTGCTCGGTGCGGTGGCGGGCGCGCCGCTGGACAAGGCCATCACCAGCTTCACCAACGGTCTCGGTTCGACCGTCGCGGGCGTGGGCGTACTGATCGCGCTCGGCGCGATCCTCGGCAAGCTGCTCGCCGACTCCGGCGGCGCCGACCAGATCGTCGACACCATCCTCGCCAAGTCCAGCCGCCGGATGATGCCCTGGGCGATGGTCCTGATCGCCGCGATCGTCGGCCTGCCGCTCTTCTTCGAGGTCGGCATCGTCCTGCTGATCCCGGTGGTCCTGCTGGTCGCCAAGCGCGGCAACTTCTCCCTCATGCGGATCGGCATCCCGGCGCTGGCCGGCCTCTCCGTCATGCACGGTCTGATCCCGCCGCACCCCGGCCCGCTCGTCGCCATCGACGCGATCAAGGCGAACCTGGGCGTCACGCTCGCCCTCGGCGTGGTCGTCGCGATCCCGACCGCGATCCTGGCCGGCCCGGTCTTCTCCCGCTTCGCCGCCCGCTGGGTGGACATCGCGCCCCCGGAGAAGATGATCCCGCAACGCCCCTCCGAGGACCTGGAGAAGCGCCCCAGCTTCGGCGCGACGCTCTCCACCGTCCTGCTGCCGGTCGTCCTGATGCTGGCCAAGGCGCTGGTCGACATCATCATCGACGACCCCGAGCAGCACGTGCAGCGCGTCTTCGACGTGATCGGCTCGCCGCTGATCGCGCTGCTGGTCGCGGTGCTGGTCGGCATGTTCACCCTGGGCAAGGCCGCGGGCTTCAGCGCGGGCCGCCTCTCCACCACCGTCGAGAAGTCCCTCGCGCCCATCGCCGGCATCCTGCTGATCGTCGGCGCGGGTGGCGGCTTCAAGCAGACCCTGGTCGACGTCGGCGTCGGCGACATGATCCTGGACCTGTCCAAGGACTGGGGCCTGCCCGCGCTGCTGCTCGCCTGGCTGATCGCGGTCGCCATCCGGCTCGCGACCGGCTCCGCGACGGTCGCCACGGTCTCCGCGGCCGGCCTGGTCGCCCCGCTCGCCGCCGACATGAGCACGACGCACGCGGCGCTCATGGTCCTCGCGGTCGGCGCCGGCTCGCTCTTCTTCAGCCACGTCAACGACGCGGGCTTCTGGCTGGTGAAGGAGTACTTCGGGATGAAGGTCGGCCAGACGGTCAAGACCTGGTCCCTGATGGAGACGGTCATCTCCGTCGTCTCGATCATCTGCGTACTGCTGCTGTCGCTGGTGGTCTAGCTCACCTGCTGCCAAGGGCCGCACGAACGGAACCCCGTTCGTGCGGCCCTTAGCTTGTTTTTATGGTTTGTGAGCTTTGAGTTGATTATGTTCGGCGATGGTCTCGGGGCGTCTGGTCGTTTTGCCCACGTCATAGCGGGTGGCGGGTCGTCGGTTCTTTGAGCCAGGTGGGCGTCCTGGGTCTGAAGTTGAGGGTTTAGGCGCACGGGCCGGGCAGAGCAAGTGGCGACGGATGTTCCTGAACCCGCGGCGGACGCGGGCCGGGGTGAGTCGGTTGGGTTCGGTCGGCTTCTCCCAGGGGCGGCGGAGATCGGCCGCGGCCTCGCGGCTGAGTCGAAGCTGGGTGTGCGCCGCGATCACGAGCCACGTCCACCGATCCGCGGCCTCGGGAATACGCAGCTTGGAACGCGTCCAGCCAAGCGTCTGCTTTACAAAACGGAAAGTATGTTCAAGATCGAATCTGCGGAGGAAGGCCTGCCGGCGCAGGTCGACGTCTTCGCTGTTCATGCCGGTCCTGGAGGACCACAGCCGGACGGGCAGTGGGTCACCTCCGCCGGGTCAGGTGATCGACCTGGAGCCGAATCAGCGTGCCTTCGATGACGGGGAGTTCGCCGTCGTGGTCGATGCCCGCGGAGCGGGTGGTGAGGCGAGGGTGGATGCGGTCCCAGGCCATGGCCTGGGCGGTGCCGTACCGGTCGGTGACCTGCACGGCTTCGGAGTCCGGCTCACCCCAGGTGTCCGGCTTGGCGAAACGGAACTCCCTGCCGTGCTTCGGCGGTCGCCCGCCCTGGGGATAGGCCAGGGCGTACTCCTTCAGCGAGGGCTTCGGACGGCGCATCACCCGGTCCGAACGCATCCGTCCCAGCACCTCGAGGGGGAGCCCGTCGATGAGGTAGGCGATGCGCGGGGCGTCGTAGCCGGCGTCGAAGACGACCAGGATGTCCGGGTCACCGTCCTCCCACTGGCCTTGGCCGATCAAGTCGTTCACGACGCGGCGGACCTGGGCCGCGGTGACCTCGGCGACATCGTCGTCGGGGCCGAGCCGGACCGCGTCGAACAGCTGGCACCACGAGGTGCGGCCCGTCTCCAGCGCGGCGACGAATGAATACGGCCAGCCGGGGATGAACTGGTCGCTGGAGCGTCCCGAGCGTCCGTAGACGTGACAGAACAAACGGTCTGGGCTGGTCGGCGCGTCAGGCCGCAGCCACGCGGAGACATCGACGGCCAGGACCAGGCGCCCGCCCGCGGCCTTGGGCTGCGGCAGCACGGCCAGCGCCTTGCGCAGCCTGGCCACGTCGATGCGGCCCTGATTGAGCGCGTCGTACATCGCGCCGTGCCCACGCCGGTGCTCGGCCAGCAGCGTCAGGTCCACCGGCGAGATCACCGGCCCGTTCTCGCAGAGCATCGCGTCGCAGATCTCGAACAGGGTGTCACCGCGGCGGGGCAGACAAGAGTAGGTGTCCTCCCGAAAGTGGGACGTGGAGTCGAATACCTCGTCCCGGGCATCGTGGTGCAGCAGACTCACCCCCTGCGGCCTGCGGCCTGCGTATGAGTGCGGTTCTGTGACGGAACGCATGCTCATGCGAGGGCCGTCCGCCTGTCCGGCGAAAGCCCGTCTGAGCGATCAAGTTCGGGTCACCGTTCGAGGCTGCATCGCGTGACGAAAGCTCAGCTTCTGAACGTCTCGTCGATGGCGGGCATCGGCTTCCCGCCCGGATGCCACCTGCTGAGGAAGCTGGCCTGCCTGCCGACGTCAACGAGTTCGATCCGGGCACCGATGCTGTCCATCTGGTGATAGGCGAACGGCCGGCCATAGGGGCAGCCGGAGAAGTCCACGGGCATGTCCTCTTCTTCCAGACGCTGGGAACCGTGCCGCACATCGCTGGTCCAGAAGCCGATGTGATCGAACCTGGCTCCCTTGGACGCGTCCCAGGGACTGTCTAGCGGCCCTTCAATGAGCTCGATGAAGGGCGGCCCGCCTGCGGTGAAGACGATGCGGTAGTCCCATTCACCGAGCCGGTCGGACACAGGATCACTCCACTCGACCCCGGCCGCACGCTGAAGGTCGTGCATCGCCTGCTCGATGTCCGGGACCACAAAGCACACATGGTAAAAGGCAGTCATTCACCCATGATCGGGCACGTCACCCCAGAGGCCCAGAGCTTAAAAGCCAAGCTTAGAGCCTGTGTCTAAACCCCGGCCGGGCGCCCGCCGCCTGGCACGCACTCTCGCGGCGTTGCCGAAATGCCCTAGTAGCTCCTCCCCCAAGGCCTTGACGGCCAGGGAGGTGCCCCCATCGAGGGCCTTCCGGCGCCTTGCGATAGCACGCACCAGACGACGTGCGCTGATCCGACCAGGGTTTAGACACAGGCTCTTACGCATGCGCGGGCGGCGTCCAGACGTACCGGATGTCCGGCTCGCGCTCCTCGTTGTCGCGGCCGTCGGTGCGGAGCCGCTCGCGGAAGCCGTGGCGCAGGTAGAAGCGCTGGGCGGGGCGGTTGGCCTGGAAGGTCCACAGGGCGAGGCCGGCGGGGCGGCGCTCCTTCGCCAGCGCGACGAGGCGGTCGCCGAGGCCCTGGCCGCGCCGTTCGGGGGCGAGATAGAGCTGGTCCAGCTCGTCCGGGCCGTGCAGCACCATCATCCCGGCGATCTCACCGCCCGCGTCCGCGACCCAGGTCTCCCGCTCCGGTACGACCACCTCGCGGAACCACGCCCGCACCGCGTCGTCCGCGTGGGCCCGGCGTACCCCGGGCAGCGCGGCGGCGTACGACCGCAGCCACACCTCGGCCACGCCCGCCGCGTCCGTGGCCCCGGCTCGCCGCAGGACGGTCCGTTCCGTCTCTGTCTCTTCCATGGATCGGCACCCTGGCGCATATGCGCCGACCGCGCATCCGAAATACCGGTTCTCAGGCGGCCCGCGCCGCCCCGGCGGCCGGGAAGTGGCGGGCCAGCGCGGCGGCGACCGGTCCGGGCCCGGCCGCCGCCACCGCCACGTAACCGTCCGGCCGGACGAGGAACAGCCCGCTGCCGTACGCCCGTCGGGCGTGGCCCTCGGGGTCCGACAGGTCGGGGGTGCGGCCGCCCACGCGGTACGTGCGGACGTGGCCTGCCCACTCGGCGGCGGGCCGGGGCGGCTCCGCGTCACCGAAGGCGAGCAGCGTGAAGTGCGGGCCGCGGAAGGCGTCGAAGAGGCGGAACGGTGTGCCGTCGGGCGCCGCGCACGGCGCGTCCGGCGCGCGGTCGCCGGCCCGCAGCGCGTCCGGACCGAGGCCGTCGCGGTGCTCGCCGGTCAGCGGCGACTCGCGGTAGTGGAGCGTCAGTTGGTGCAGGTCGCGGCCGCGGCGCAGGGAGCCCGAGCGGTGCAGCCGGGTGCTGGTCTCCAGGATGCCGGCGGCGACCGGCACCCGCTCGGTCCCGTACGTGTCCAGCAGCGCGTCGGGCGCGCCGTGCCGCAGTACCTGGCCGAGCTTCCAGCCGAGGTTGTAGGCGTCCTGGACGCTGGTGTTCAGGCCCTGGCCGCCGGCGGGGGAGTGGATGTGCGCGGCGTCCCCGGCCAGGAAGATCCGGCCGTCGCGGAACCGTTCGGCCATGCCCGCCCGGGGCCGGAAGACGGAGGTCCACAGCACCTCGCGGATCTGGTCGGCGGTGAGGTGGGTGTGGGCCGCGAGGGTGGCGCGCACGGCCTCGGGGTCCGTGTCGGGCTCGTCGGCGGAGAGTGCCGCCATGCACTGGAAGTGGTCCGTCCCGGCGAGCGGCAGCAGCATGACGAAGCCGTGGTCCGGCTGCGGGAAGCGGTGCCAGTGGTCCCGGTCCAGGCCGTCGATGCGCAGATCGGCGAGGAGCGCGGCGCCCGGCTCCAGGTCCGGGCCGCTCATCGGGACGCCGAGGTGCCGCCGGACGACGCTGCGGCCGCCGTCGGCGCCGACCAGGTACGCGGCGCGCACGGTGCGGGTCGTGCCGTCGGCGGCCGAGGCCAGCTCGGCGGTGACGCCGGCCGCGTCCTGGCCGATGGCCGTCAGCTCGGTGCCGAAGGCCACGGCGCCGCCCAGTTCCGCCAGCCGGCCGTGCAGCAGCTCAAGATTGCGCCACTGCGGGATCATCAACGTCTCCGCGTACGGCGTGTGCGGGGTCGGCGCCACGTGCTCGACCATCTCGAAGACGTCCGTCTTCCGGCCGTCCCGCCAGGTCGCCATGGGCGGGTACGGGCCGCCCGCGGCGCGCACGGCCGGGAGCACGCCGAGGTCGTCGTACACCTCCTGGGTGCGCGGCTGCAGGCCGGTGCCGCGGGCGCCGGGGGAGAGCCGGTCCTGCCGCTCGACGACCAGCGCGCGCACGCCGCGCCGGGCCAGGTCGATGCCGAGCGCGAGGCCGGTCGGCCCGGCCCCGGCGATCAGTACCTCCACGTCCACGCCCACGTCCCTCTTGACGGCCACGTCCATGCCCGGCTCCCCGTCCTTAACGCTGTTAAGTGCCATGGTGCCGAGGATGGGCTTAACGGTGTTAAGTTGTCAACATGGCTACGCGACTGGACCGGACCCAGGTGGTGGACACCGCCCTGCGGCTGCTGAACGACGTGGGCCTGGACGGGCTCACCCTGCGCCGCATCGCGAAGGAGCTGAACGTCCAGGCTCCGGCCCTGTACTGGCACTTCAAGAACAAGCAGGAACTGCTCGACGAGATGGCCACCGAGATGTTCCGGCGGATGGCCGACGTGTCCGGCTGGGGCCGGGAGGGCGGTGAAGGTGGCATGACCTGGCAGGAGCTGCTGACCGCGTCCTGCCGCGGGCTGCGCCGCACGCTGCTGGGCTACCGGGACGGCGGCAAGGTCTTCTCCGGTACCCGGATGACGGATGACAGCTACGCCGGGCCGATGGACGGCTTCCTGCGCCGGCTGACGGACGCCGGCTTTGCACTCGGCGACGCGGCGCGCGCCTGGTGGACCGCGTACAACTTCACGATCGGACTGGTCATCGAGGAGCAGTCGGTCTTCCCCGAGCCGGGCGCGCCGGAGAAGCGCGGCCCCGAGGCACGCGACCCGGCATACGACCTCGCGGCCCGCGAACGCCGGCTGGCGGACCGATATCCGCTCGCGGCACGCGCGGGCCGGGAGATGTTCGGCGACTTCGAGTACAGCTTCGAGACCGGCCTGCGCATCGTCGTGGCGGGGATCGAGGCGGCGGTGGAGCGCCGCCCCGCGAGCGAACCGCTCACTCCATGAGCGATCGCTTCAGCCGCGGTGTCAGTGGGCGTTCGACGAAGCGGTACAGGCACCATGCCAGGGTGAGCATCAGCGTCAGTACCAGGGGGAGCGTCGCCGCTGCCGGGAGGCCGAGGGTCTGGTGGAAGAGGTGGACGGCGACCCAGCCCAGGTGCTCGTGTATCAGGTAGAAGGGGTAGGTCAGGGCGCCGGCGACGGTCAGCCAGCGCCAGTTCGCCCAGCGCAGTTTGCCGAGCGCGATCGCCGCCACGAGTAGGTAGCCGAGGGTGACGACGGCGACGATGCCGAGTGAGGGCCGGTAGGAGAACGCGTCGGGCATGTTCGCCGGGTGCCAGAGCCGGGAGACCGCGTAGTGCTGGCCGAGCAGCCAGCTGACGGCGACGATCGCCCAGCCGGCGGTGTCCCGGCCGCCGTAGCGGTGGATCAGGTAGAAGCCGATGCCGCCGATGAAGAACGGCGCGTACTCCGGCATCAGGACGGTGTCGAGGAGCGAATTGTTCGCGGCTTCCGCGATGACCGCCGCCAGGGTCCAGCCGGCGCAGAACATCACGACGCGGCCGCGGGTGGCGCCCGGCAGTACGACGCAGAGCGCGAAGAGCGCGTAGAAGCGCATCTCCGCCCAGAGGGTCCAGCACACGCCCAGGACGCGGTCCACGCCCAGCGGCATCTGGAGCATCGTGAGGTTGGTCAGCGCGTCGGTCGGCGAGACCGCCTCGTACGCGACCCAGGGGAGTGCGAAGACGAGCGTGACGAGGATGACGGCCGCCCAGTAGGCGGGGAACAGGCGTGAGACGCGCGAGGCGAAGAACGCCCGCAGCGGGCGTCCCCAGCCGCTCATGCAGATGACGAAGCCGCTGATGACGAAGAAGATCTGGACGCCGAGGCAGCCGTACGCGAAGAAACCCGAGGCGGTCGGGAACTGGTACGCGGGCGAACTGCCCCAGGCGTCGCCGATCTCGCCGTCCCGGCCGCCGTAGTGGTACGCGGCGACCATCAGGGCGGCGAGCAGCCGCAGCCCGTCCAGGGCGCGCAGCCGGGTGGGGCCGGCGGCGCGCGGAGGAGCAGCGGTGGTGGGCGCAGGCGCTCCCGACGGGGCGGTCGGGAGCGTGGGGGGAGCCGGTGCGGTCGTCATCCGAACGCGGCCCGCTTCTTCAGCCTGCGCTGCACGGAGCGGGCCCGCCGGGCGACCCGGCGCACCGTGGCGTTGCGCGGGATGAACGCCAGCTGGACCGGCACGCCGCCGGGCAGCGCCAGCGCGGTGAGCCGGCGGCGCTTGAAGTAGCGCCAGGTGCGCTCGTCCAGGTGCGCCGCGAGGTAGCGCTCGGCGGCCGGCCGCAGGTCCGGGTAGATCTGGTGCTGCATCGCGTAGCCGACCGCCTTGACCAGGCCGGTCAGCTCGCGCGCGACCTCGCCCTCGGTGGGCGGCGACCAGCGGGCCACCGCGGTCGCGTCGGTCAGCGGGGGCAGCAGCGCGTCGACGATCGTGACCGGGACGCGATTGCTGTTCTGGTACGGCGCCAGGCGCTCCAGCAGCAGGTCCGTGCCGATGCGGGCGGCGGGCAGGCCGTAGAACGCGGTGGCGGTCAGCAGCGCGGTGGAGAAGCAGCCGACGACCAGCGCGGGCTTCATGCGCTGGTACAGCACCTCGGCGAGCTGCGGCGTGTCCAGCACGGTCAGCTCGGCGCCCAGCCGCTCCGCCTCCTGCTCCAGGACGCGCGACCAGCGCGCGGGCGCGGTCGGGTGCGGCTTGAAGACCACCCGGCGGTGGCCCAGGTCCACGGCCCCGCGCAACATCTGGACGTGCAGCTCCTCCTCTTCCTCGGGGGTGAGGATGGAGAGCGCGGAGAGGTACTGGCCCAGCAGCAGGGCGCCGCCCTCGGCCGGTACCGCCGCCGTACCGGCCCGGTCCGCTTCCCCCGCCAGCTCGGCGAGGACGGCCAGGAACGGCTCGGTGGGCACGGTCTCGGCGGGCACGCCGAACTCGGTGAGCAGCAGCGGCTTCAGGCCGGGCACGAGGTCCAGGTGGAGCAGCCGCCGGATGCGGGTGCCGACCAGCGGGTCGAGCTTGGAGCGGGTGGGGCCGTAGCTCATCAGGCCGTCGGCGTAGACCTCGACCGGCGCGCCCTGGAAGATCTGGCAGAGGGCCAGGGCCGGGTTGACCTGGATGGATTCGACGATCAGCTCGACGGGGGAGTCACCCAGGTCCCACAGGAGCCGCAGGTGGCGCTCCCACAGGGGCGCGTCGTCGGCGCGCGGGGACCAGCCGCCGGGGTGGAACGGGCTGATCGCCTCGTTCCAGGACCGCACCTCGTCGAAGCGGCCGCGCAGCCGCGCGAAGCCCGGCATCGCGTCCAGCGCGGTGGTGGTCTCCGGGATGGCGGCGTTGTTGCTGACCAGCAGGATCCGGCGGCCCGCCGGCTCGAAGCGGTCGGCGTCCAGCGCGGCGGCCAGCGTGGCGGCGCCGTACAGCGTGGACGCGAAGAAGATCTGCGTACGCGGCCCGGCGGGCAGCGGGGAGAATCCGGCGGCGGACATCAGGCGGCCACCTCCGCCGGGACCGGCTTGCGGCGGAGCCGACGCAGCCGGGAAGCGCGCTGTACATCCATGGAATCGAGGGCTTCCTTCAATACGTCCTGCGGCATTCGCTTCAATGCCGCGGCACTCATCGAACGCAATTTACGGGCCACCTGCGGCTCGAAGCGCTCGATCGAACCGAGGTGGTGGGAAATGATCGCGCAATACGTCCGGACCGCCTTCGGCAGCAGCACCGCGGCGTCCCGGTCCTTGGCCGTCTCGTCGATGACCTGGTCGAACGCGCGGATGAAGTCCAGCTGGCGGACGTCGCCGATCTGGGTCAGCGACGAGGCCACGCCGCGGCGGTAGAACACGCCCAGCGTCCCGAGCACCGCCATCGACTTCGCCTCGCGGTGCAGCCGCCAGATCCACGGCCGGTC
This sequence comes from Streptomyces sp. NPDC000151, assembly GCF_040301705.1. Taxonomy (NCBI): domain Bacteria; kingdom Bacillati; phylum Actinomycetota; class Actinomycetes; order Kitasatosporales; family Streptomycetaceae; genus Streptomyces; species Streptomyces sp. NPDC000151. The sequence continues at coordinate 17,179 of NZ_JBEPFC010000024.1, forward strand.
CTCGGCCGTGCGCAGCCCGTGCCGGAAGTGCAGCAGCCCGTCGTCCAGCAGCCGCCGGTGGTACATCCCGGCCCAGGCGAACGCGTAGTCCACCGACGTGGAGCGGTCGGCGGGCAGGATCAGCTCGCGCGGGTCCATGACCACGCCGCGCCGGCCGTGCGGCACGCGGTGCACCGAACGGGCCCGCGCCGTGCACTGCACGTGGTCGGTGCGCACGAAATCGCAGCCCAGGTCTTCCATTGCGTCCAGGAGTTCCTGGTAATAACCGGGCGCCAGCCAGTCGTCCCCGTCCAGAAAGGTGATGTATTCACCGCGGGCCGCGTCCAGCCCGGTGTTCCGGGCGGTGGCCAGGCCGCCGTTCTGTTCGTGCCGCAGCAGCCGGGCGCCCGGCAGCTCACGCTCGGCACGCTCCAGAATCTGCGGCGTCCCGTCGCGCGAGCAGTCGTCGACGAGGAGGAATTCGAAGTCGTCACGGGCGTTGGCCGCGAGACTTCTCAGGGTGTCGGGCGCGTATGTCTGCACGTTGTAGAACGGCACGATGACGGAGAGCTTAACCACTCAGGAGACGTTAGGTGCGGCTCCGGCATTCGTCTTTGCCGTATGGGGGCGCTTGGGTGAACGAAGAATGGCGGAATGGTTAACCGCCCTTTCCGGCCTGCCGGTTCTCCGTTCGTCGATGTGCTGTTAACCCGTTGTTGCGACTCAGTTGGCCCGCGAATCGAAATGGCTTCCTAGCGTCTTCGACGTGCCATCACGTACACCTTCTCAGCCGCGGGTCGCAGTGCTCGCCGACTCGGACACCCGGTGGAAATGGGGCGCCCTCACGGCGCACCGTCTCCAGCCCGGCTGCCGGCTCGACGGCTTCCTGCTCCGCGGCCGCGCCACGCCGACAGTCCGCCAGCTCGACGAGGTCGGGGCCCGGGCGGACGCGCTGCGCGAGATCCGCGGGGTCGACTTCGTACGGTCCGTCGACCGTACTGGTTATGACGTCGTCCTGCTGTCCTGCGTGGGCGGCGCGGTGCAGGCGATGCTGCACGGCCTGGCCCGCGCCTGGGAGGGCAGCGGCCGCCGCCCCGTCGTCGTCACCGGCTACGTCGGCGTCGTCTACGAGAAGCTCGCCGACGGGCTGCTGCTGCGGCACGGCGCCGACGTGGTGCTCGCCAACTCCGGCCACGACGCGGACCGCTTCCGCGCGGTCTACCGGGGCGTCGACGCCGACGAGCGCAGCGTCGTGGAGTGCGCGCTGCCCTTCCTCGGCGGCGCCCGGCACGACCGTACGGACGAGGTGCGCACCGTCGTCTTCGCCGTCCAGCCCTCCGTGCCGGACAACCGGAACGACCGCGCCTACCTGCTGCGCCGCGCCGTCGAGCACGCCCGCCGGCACCCCGGCCGCGAGGTGCTGATCAAGCTCCGCAGCAAGCCGGGCGAGCACACCACGCACATCGAGGAACTCCCGTACCAGAAGCTCGCGGCCCGGACGCCCGGCGGCCTGCCCGCCAACTGCCGCCTGGTGTACGGGAACATGGGCGAGGTCCTGGACCGCACCGACCTGATGGTCACGGTCTCCTCGACCGCCGCGCTGGAGTCCCTGCACCGCGGCGTCCCCACCGCCGTCCTCACCGACCTGGGCATCCGCGAGGCGCTGGGCAACCACCACTTCCTCGGCTCCGGCTGCCTGGCCTCCTGGGACGAGCTGGACGCCGGCCACCTGCCCGAGCCGGACCCGGAGTGGCTGGCCCGGCAGGGCGTCTGCGCCGACGGAACGTACGAGAACGCCTTCGACGCGGCCCGCACGCGCGTCAGCGAACTGTCCGAGGCCGCCGAACTGCCGCCGCTCGCCCCGTACTACACGCCCCGTACGGCCCCCGGCTACCTGCCCGGGATCCTCGCCCGGCACGGCCTGGACGCGACGGGCGAGCCGCTGCCCGGCTACGCGGCCGAGGCGGATGAGCCGACCGGGCTGCGCCGGATGGCCCGCGACACCGTCCGCGAGGCGGCGCGCGGCGCCTACCGGCACGGCGTGCAGCGCGTCGCCCCCGCCATCCGCCGCTGGGGCCAGCTGTGAACTTCCCCCTCTACCGGTCTCCGGAAGGAGCCTGAGATGCCGCAGACCGACCGGCCCACCGTGGTGGCCGTCATCCCCGCCAGAGGCGGATCGAAGGGCGTGCCCGCCAAGAACCTGGCCGCCGTCGGCGGCGTGCCGCTGGTGGCCCGCGCGGTGCGCGAGTGCCTGGCGTCCCGCCTGATCACGGACGTCGTGGTCTCCACCGACGACGACGCGATCGCCGCCACGGCCCGCGGCGCGGGCGCCGTGATCGTCCGCCGCCCCGGCGCCATCGCCGGCGACACCGCCACCAGCGAAGCCGCCGTCCTGCACGCCATGGACGCGTACGAGACCGAGCACGGCGCCGCCGTCGACGCGGTCCTCCTCGTCCAGTGCACCAGCCCCTTCCTCGCCCGCGAGGACATCGACGGCGTCGCGTCCGCGGTCGTCGAGCAGGGCGCCGACTCCGCGCTGACCGTCGCCCCCTTCCACGGCTTCGTGTGGCGGGACGCGGCGGACGACGCGGACGCCGCGGCCCGGACCACCGGCACCCGCAGCGCCGAGGGCGGCGAGGCGATCGTGACCACCGTCGGGACCGAGACCGGCGGCTACGGCGTCAACCACGACAAGTCCTTCCGGCCGCGCCGCCAGGACCGTCCCCAGGACCTCCTGGAGACCGGCGCCGCGTACGCCATGGACGCGGCCGGCTTCCGCACCGCGGGCCACCGCTTCTTCGGCCGTACCGAACTGGTGCGCACCGACGCGGCACGCGTGCTGGAGGTCGACGACCCGCACGACCTGGCCCGCGCCCGCGCCCTCGCGCCGCTCCTGGACGGTCCCCGCCCCGGGGCGCTGCCCACCGTGGACGACGTGGACGCGGTCGTACTCGACTTCGACGGCACCCAGACCGACGACCGGGTGCTGATCGACTCCGACGGACGGGAGATCGTCGCCGTGCACCGCGGCGACGGCCTGGGCATCGCGGCCCTGCGCAAGTCGGAGCAGCTGAAGCTGCTCGTCCTGTCCACGGAACAGAACCCGGTCGTCGCGGCGCGGGCCCGGAAGCTGCAGATCCCGGTCCTGCACGGCATCGACCGCAAGGACCTCGCGCTCAAGCAGTGGTGCGAGGAGCAGGGCATCGCGCCCGAACGCGTGCTCTACGTCGGCAACGACGTGAACGACCTCCCGTGCTTCGGCCTCGTCGGCTGGCCCGTGGCGGTCTCCAGCGCACACGACGTCGTGCGGGGCGCGGCCCGCGCCGTCACCTCGACTCCCGGGGGCAGCGGGGCGATCCGTGAGATCGCCTCCTGGCTCCTCGGTCCGTCTCTCTGAGGCACCCCGTCCCGGACCCCTCCGGAACAACCGTCCCCCGTCTCTGCGAGAGACACCCGACAAAGAAGGAACTCTCCTCCATGACCAGCAACAACCGCCTCCGCAGCCTCGGCAACCGGATCGCCGGCCCCGGCCACCCGGTCTACGTCACCGGCGAGATCGGCATCAACCACAACGGAGACCTGGAGAACGCCTTCGCGCTCATCGACGCCGCCGCCGACGCCGGCTGCGACGCGGTGAAGTTCCAGAAGCGCACCCCCGAGATCTGCACCCCCCGCGACCAGTGGGACATCGAGCGCGACACCCCCTGGGGCCGGATGACCTACATCGACTACCGCCACCGCGTGGAGTTCGACGAGGACGGCTACCGCGCCATCGACGACTACTGCAAGAAGCGCAACATCCAGTGGTTCGCCTCCCCGTGGGACGTCGAGTCCGTCGCCTTCCTGGAGAAGTTCGACGTGCCCTGCTACAAGGTGGCCTCCGCCTCGCTGACCGACGACGAGCTGCTGAAGGCCATGCGCGCCACCGGCCGCACCGTCATCCTCTCCACCGGCATGTCCACCCCGAAGCAGATCCGCCACGCGGTCGAGGTCCTGGGCAGCGACAACATCCTGCTCTGCCACGCCACCAGCACCTACCCGGCCAAGGCCGAGGAGCTGAACCTGCGGATGATCAACACCCTGCAGGACGAGTACCCGAACGTCCCGATCGGCTACTCCGGCCACGAGACCGGCCTGCAGACCACCCTCGCCGCCGTCGCCCTCGGCGCCACCTTCGTCGAGCGCCACATCACCCTGGACCGCGCCATGTGGGGCTCGGACCAGGCCGCCTCCGTCGAGCCGGGCGGCCTGACCCGCCTGGTCCGCGACATCCGCACCATCGAGGAGTCCCTCGGTGACGGCGTCAAGAAGGTGTACGAGAGCGAGCTCGGCCCGATGAAGAAGCTCCGCCGCGTCGCGGGCGTCGTCGCCGAGACCGAGGCCGCCGAGGCCGACCGCGAGCCGGTCTCGGTCTGAACAGGAAGCGCGACGACACCGTGAGCGCAGCAGAGGGGGCCCGGCGCCCCTGGAGGGCGTCCCGGCGGCACTCGGACGCCGCCGGGGCCACCCTCGCCTTCGTCGAGAGCCCCGTGCAGCTGCTCAACGTCCTGGAATGGGCGCATACCGAGCAGGCTGCGCAGGCCGGCGGCATCACGGTCGTCGTGCTCTCCCCGCACGACCCGATGACCCGCGGCCAGCTGCGCCGGATGGCGGAGCTGGCCCGGGACGAGGGATACACGGTCCGCTGGGAGGAGGCGCGCGGCGGCGCTGCCGCCCCCCTGCGGACCATCGGGGGCCTGGCGCCGCTGCTGCGCCGCGCCCGCCGCATCGTCATCGGCGACCCGTTCTCGCGCTACGTCCAGCTGCTGCTGACGCTGGCCCGGGCCCGGGACCTCGTCGTGGTCGACGACGGCACCGCGACCATGGAGTTCATCTCCCAGCTGGCGCGCGGCGAGCGGCTGGTGCGCTGGCACCGCAGCGGCGGCAGCCGCGGGCCGCGCGACCTCCTCTTCGCGCCGTTCTCCGCCGTCGCACGCCGCCGGCTGACCCCCGTACCCGACAGTGACGGCCGTACCGTCGGCGTCTTCTCCTCGATGCCCGTCGAGCCCCCGCCGGGCGTCCGCGTCACCGCCAACGACTTCGCCTGGACCCGGGCCCGCTTCGGCCCGCCCCGGCTCACCCGCGGCACCGACATCGTCGGCACCTCCCTCGTGGAGACCGGCGTCGTCGACCCGGACCACTACCTCACGGCCGTCCGCGCCCTGGCCCGTACGCACGGCGCCACCCGCTACTTCGCGCACCGCAGGGAGAGCGCCGACAAGCTGCACGCGCTCGCGGCGGCCACCGGCCTGGAGATCGTCCGGCCCGACCTGCCGCTCGAACTGATCGCCCGGCGCGGCCCGATCGGGCGCACGATCCTCAGCTTCCCGTCCACCGTGGTGCACACCCTGCCGCTCGCGCTGATCGGCACCGGTGTGAAGGTCGCGGTGTGCGACGTGGATCCGGCCTGGCTCACCACCAAGGCGTCCCCGCGCGCCCAGGGATTTCTCTCCGGCGTCACCGGCACCGCCCGTGACGTGCAGCGACTCACCTACGCCGGGACCTGCTGACGGCCGCAGGGCCGGGTGCCGCCGGCAGGTCGGGGGTTTGGGTTTCGCCGATACGTGAAACCCTTCGTCATACCCCCTCGATGACCTGTCCATGCGCCGGGCGGCCTAGATTGTCTTCCCCTAACGGGCTGAACTTTTGTTGATCGACGGACAGTTGCCCCGCTCGGCCCCGTAACCTTCAGCGGGTGAACCAACTGATGTCCCGCGGACCCGAAGCCGATGCCAGCCCCGTACACGGTTCCCTGCCCGGAGCGCTCACCGAGGAGTTGCGCGCCGAACTCATCGCCTTCCGGCGGGACTTGCACATGCACCCGGAGCTGGGGAACCAGGAGTTCCGGACCACCGCCGCGCTCAAGGCGCGGCTGGAGAAGGCCGGCCTCGCCCCGCGGGTGCTGGACACCGGTACGGGTCTGATCTGCGACATCGGCACGGACCCCGGTACGACACCGGCCGCCGGGCGCCCCATGCTCGCGCTGCGGGCCGACATCGACGCGCTGCCCATCCCGGACACCAAGACCGTCGACTACCGCTCCACGGTGCCCGACCGCGCCCACGCCTGCGGCCACGACGTGCACACCACCGTCGTGCTCGGCGCCGGGCTGGTGCTCGCCGACCTCGCGGCGCAGGGCCTGCTGCCCGGACCGGTACGGCTGCTGTTCCAGCCCGCCGAGGAGGTGCTGCCCGGCGGCGCCACCGACGCGATCGACTGCGGCGTACTGGAGGGCGTGGGCCGCATCCTCGCGGTGCACTGCGACCCGAAGGTCGAGGTGGGCCGCATCGGGCTGCGGACCGGCGCGATCACCTCCGCCTGCGACCGGCTGGAGGTCGCGCTGGAGGGCCCCGGCGGCCACACGGCCCGCCCGCACCTGACCACCGACCTGGTCACCGCCGCCGCGCGGGTCGCCGTCGACGTGCCCGCGCTGATCGCGCGCCGGGTCGACGCCCGGGCCGGGCTCGCCGTGACCTGGGGCCGTCTGGAGACCGGCCACGCGTGCAACGTCATCCCGCAGCGCGCCGAGCTGTCCGGCACGATCCGCTGCCTGGACCTGGACGCCTGGCGGCAGGCGCCGGACCTGGTCTACGCCGCGATCGACGAGGTCGCCACGCTGCACCGCGCCAAGTCGCAGATCACGTACGTGCGCGGGGTGCCGCCCGTGGTCAACGAGCCGATGACCACCTCGCTGCTGCAGAACGCCATGACGGCCCGCCGCGGCGCCGAGTCGGTGGAGGACACCGAGCAGTCCCTCGGCGGCGAGGACTTCTCCTGGTACCTGGAGAAGGTGCCGGGCGCGATGGCGCGGCTCGGCGTGAAGCCGGTCGGCGACCCGACCGGACGCGATCTGCACCAGGGCGACTTCGACGTGGACGAGGAGGCGGTACGGGTGGGCGTCGAGCTGTTCACGGCCGCCGCGTTGCTCGACCGCAACGCACTGTAGACACAGCCGTCGGCCGCGCTTCGCGACGATCCGATAACGGCTTCCAGACACCCCTTTATCTGGCATCTACGCGCGTTACGATGCGGCGGAATCAGCGCCGTAGGAGGCGCTACGAGCCGAAGGGGACCCCTCGTGCGCCGGGTAACCAAGATCGCTGCCGCGGGTATAGCCTCCGCGGCCCTCGCCTGTTCGCTGACCGCGTGCGGTGAATCCTCCACCGAGGCCGCCGGCAAGGACAAGGGCGTCGGCCTCGCCTTCGACGTCGGCGGCCGGGACGACCACTCGTTCAACGAGGCGGCCGCCCGCGGCACCGACAAGGCCGTCAAGGAGCTGGGCGTGAAGTCCAAGCTCATGACCGCCAAGAACGGCGAGACGGAGGCCGACCGCGAGCAGCGGCTCACCTCCCTCGCCGAGGCCGGCTTCAACCCCGTCATCGGCGTCGGCTTCAACTACGGGAACTCCGTCAACAAGGTCGCGAAGAAGTTCCCCAAGACCACCTTCGCGGTCGTGGACTCGCCGTCCACCGCCAAGAACGTCTACGGCATCAACTTCTCCGAGAACGAGGGCTCCTACCTCGCCGGCGTGGCCGCGGCCCTGAAGACGAAGACCAAGAAGGTCGGCTTCATCGGCGGCGTGAACAACGCGCTGATCCAGAAGTTCCAGGCCGGCTTCGAGCAGGGCGTCAAGGACACCGACCCCAAGGTGAAGGTGACCTCGCAGTACCTCTACGCCAACGACGACAAGGGCTTCAACGACCCGGCGGCCGCCAAGGGCAAGGCCAAGGGCATGCTCGACGACGGCAAGGACGTCATCTACACCGCGGCGGGCCAGTCCGGCTCCGGCTCGATCGAGATGGTCGCCGGCAAGAAGGGCGCCTGGGCGATCGGCGTGGACTCCGACCAGTACGCGCAGCCGGGCCTGGCCAAGTACAAGGACCACATCCTGACCTCCGTCGTGAAGAACGTCGACGTGGCGGTCTTTGATGTGATCAAGAGCGTCAAGGACGGCAAGCCGCTGCACGGCACCGTCCACCGCACGCTGAAGCAGGACGGCGTCAGCCTGGCCACCTCCGGCGGCTACATCGACGACCTCAAGGGCAAGCTGGACGCGGCCAAGAAGCGGATCGTCGACGGCAAGGTCAAGGTCGCCGAGACCCCCGCCAAGTAAGAGCTCCACGAGCCTGTGTCCGAGGGCGGGGACCTGCTCCGCCCCGCCCTCGCTCCTTCCCTCCGAGGAGAGTGCGCCATCACAGCGTCCAGCAGCCCCCCGGCAGAGCGCGCCCCCGCCGCGGCCCCTGCCGTCGAACTCCGCGGCATCACCAAGCGGTTCCCCGGCGTCGTCGCCAACCACGACATCGGCATCACCGTCCGGCGCGGCACCGTGCACGCCCTGGTCGGGGAGAACGGCGCGGGCAAGTCCACCCTGATGAAGATCCTCTACGGCATGCAGAAGCCGGACGAGGGCACCATCGGGATCGACGGCGAGCAGGTGAGCTTCGCGAGCCCCGCCGACGCCATCGCCCGCGGCATCGGCATGGTGCACCAGCACTTCATGCTCGCCGACAACCTCACCGTCCTGGAGAACATCGTCCTGGGCGCCGAGAAGCTGCACGGCATCGGCGCGGCGGCCCGCGCGGCCGTCATCGAGGTCTCCGACCGGTACGGGCTGAACGTCCGCCCCGACGTCCTGGTCGAGGACCTCGGCGTCGCCGACCGGCAGCGCGTGGAGATCCTCAAGGTCCTCTACCGCGGCGCCCGTACGCTCATTCTCGACGAGCCGACGGCCGTGCTGGTCCCGCAGGAGGTCGACGCGCTCTTCGACAACCTGCGCGAGCTCAAGGCCGAGGGCCTCACGGTCCTCTTCATCTCGCACAAGCTGGGCGAAGTGCTCTCCGTCGCCGACGACATCACCGTCATCCGGCGCGGCACGACCGTCGCCTCGGTCGTGCCGGGGGAGACCACCCCCAAGCAGCTGGCCGAGCTGATGGTCGGCAGCGAGCTGCCCTCGCCGGAGACCCGCGAGTCCACCGTCACCGAGACGCCGATGCTGACGGTCGACGGGCTGCGGCTGAGCGCCACCGACCCCGACGGCGTCGCACGGGCCGTCCTGGACGGCATCGGCTTCACCATCCACAAGGGCGAGGTCCTGGGCATCGCCGGCGTCGAGGGCAACGGCCAGGCCGAACTGGTCGAGGCCATCATGGGCATGCGCGACCCGGACGGCGGCACCATCACCCTGGACGGTACGGACATCAGCCACGCGCCCACCCGCAAGCGGCGCGAGGACGGCATCGGCTACGTCCCCGAGGACCGGCACCGGCACGGCCTGCTGCTGGAGGCCCCGCTCTGGGAGAACCGCATCCTCGGCCACGTCACCGAGAAGCCCAACTCCAGGGGCCGGCTGCTGGACCTGAAGGCGGCCCGCGCCGACACCGAGCGGATCGTCGCCGAGTACGACGTCCGCACCCCCGGCATCGAGGTCACCGCGGCCTCGCTCTCCGGCGGCAACCAGCAGAAGCTGATCGTCGGCCGCGAGATGAGCCACCACCCCAAGCTGCTGATCGCCGCCCACCCCACGCGCGGCGTGGACGTCGGCGCGCAGGCGCAGATCTGGGACCAGATCCGCGAGGCCCGCCGCGAGGGCCTGGCCGTCCTGCTGATCTCCGCCGACCTGGACGAGCTGATCGGCCTGTCCGACACCCTGCGGGTGATGTTCCGCGGCCGGCTGGTCGCGGACGCGGACCCCGCCACCGTCACCCCCGAGGAGTTGGGCTCGGCCATGACCGGCGCCGCCAGCGGCCACCTGGAGCACGCCGAGGACGGCACGGAGACCGGGGGAGGCGCTGCGGAGTGAAGAAACTCGACCGTACGAAGCTGACCCTGGGCATCGCCGCCCCGGTCCTCGCCATCGTCGCAGCCCTGCTCATCACCTCGGTGATCATCCTGGCCACGGGCAAGGACCCGCTGCACGCCTACGCCGTGATGGCGGACTTCGGCTCCAAGAGCGACAGCCAGGTCTGGATCATCAACAAGGCCGTCCCGTACTACCTCTCCGCGCTGGCCGTGGCCATCGGCTTCCGGATGAACCTCTTCAACATCGGCGTGGACGGCCAGTACCGCATCGCGGCCTTCTTCGCCGCGGTCGTCGGCGGCGCGCTCACCCTGCCCGGCTTCCTGCAGATCCCGATCGTCATCATCGTGGCGATGCTGGTCGGTTCGGTCTGGGCGGGCATCGCGGGCGTACTGAAGACCACCCGCGGGGTCAGCGAGGTCATCACGACCATCATGCTGAACTCCATCGCGGCCGCCGTGATCGGCTACTTCCTCCAGGAAGGCCGGCTCGCGGTGAAGGACGGCAACCTCTTCCACACCCCGGACCTGCCGGCCTCCAGCCACTTCTTCACCATCCCGACCCAGCCCGACCCGCTCGACGGCTTCCTCGTCGTCGCGGCCGTCGTGGGCCTCGCGTACTGGTTCGTGCTCGGCCGCACCCGCTTCGGGTTCGACCTCCGTACGGTCGGCCGGTCGGAGTCCGCGGCGCAGGCCGGCGGCGTCAGCGTCAAGCGCATGATTGTCACGTCCATGCTGCTCTCCGGCGCGGCGGCGGGCCTGATCGGCATGCCGACGCTGCTCGGCGTCTCGTACAACTACGGCACCGACTTCCCCGTCGGCATCGGCTTCACCGGCATCGCCATCGCGCTGCTCGGCCGCAACCACCCCCTCGGCATGGCCGCCGGCGCGCTGCTGTGGGGCTTCCTGGAACGCACCGGCACCCAGCTGGAGTTCGAGGACTACGAGCAGGAGATCGTCGGCGTGATGCAGGGCGTCATCGTGCTGTGCGTGGTCATCGCCTACGAAGTCGTACGCCGCTACGGCCTGCGGATCCAGCAGCGCAAGGTCGGCGAGGAGCTCGCCGCGCAGGCCCGCAAGACCGACAAGGCGGAGGTGTCCGCGTGAGCCAGAACCTCACGGCCCCGGTCGCGAAGGACCCCGGCGGCAAGGGCGGCCGGCTCGCCGCCGCTCGCACGAAGCTGACCTACCCCAAGGTCCTGCTGATCATCGCGGGCGCCCTCGTCCTGCTCTCCCTGCTCCGCGTCGTCACCGGCGCGACCGACCTCACCGGCTCAGGGCAGTACACCGCGGCCCTCAACGCCGCCGTCCCCATCGGCCTCGCCGGGCTCGGCGGCCTGTGGGCCGAGCGCTCCGGCGTCATCAACATCGGCCTCGAAGGCATGATGATGCTCGGCGCGTTCTCGGCCGGCTTCGTCGGCTGGGAGCACGGGCCCTGGGCGGCCGCGCTGGCCGGCGTCCTCGGCGGCGCGCTCGGCGGCCTCATCCACGCGATCGCCACCGTCACCTTCGGCGTCGACCACATCATCTCCGGCGTCGCCGTCAACATCATGGCGCTCGGCCTGACCCAGTTCCTCGCCAAGCTGTGGTTCGGCGCGGAGGGCAGCGCGGCCGCGCAGGCCGGCGGCAACGACAAGCAGTCGCCGCCGATGGACGACATGCCGACCTTCACCGTCCCCGGCCTCTCCGACTGGCTGCTGTCCATCGAGAAGCACCACTGGTTCCTGGTCTCCGACCTGGCCGGCATCCTCGGCTCGCTGGTCACCAACGTCTCCTGGCTCGCCGTGCTGGCCGCGGTCGTCTTCGCGCTCAGCTTCTTCGTTCTGTGGCGCTCGTCCTTCGGGCTGCGGCTGCGCTCCTGCGGCGAGAGCCCGGTCGCGGCTGAGTCGCTGGGCGTCAACGTGTACACGTACAAGTACGCGGCGGTGATCGTCTCCGGCGCGCTGGCCGGCCTCGGCGGCGCGTTCCTCGCCATCTACGTGCACATCTACCAGGACGGCCAGACCGGGGGCCGCGGCTACATCGGCCTCGCCACCATGATCTTCGGCAACTGGCGGCCCGGCGGCGTCGCCATGGGCGCGGGCCTCTTCGGCTTCATGGACGCCTTCCAGCTGCGCGGCGGCGGCACCACCGTGCACGCGCTGCTGCTCCTGCTCGCGGTGCTGCTGGTCGGCCTCGCGATCTGGAAACTGCGCGGCGGCCACCGCCTCCAGGGCATCGCGAGCCTCGTCGTCGCCGCGCTGCTCGCCCTCTGGTACGCCACGACCGACACGGTCCCGCTGGAAATCGTCTCCGTCGCGCCGTACATCGCTACGCTGCTGGTCCTGTCGCTGTCCGCCCAGCGGCTGCGGGCACCGAAAGCCATCGGCAAGGCGTACCGAAGGGGCCAGGGCAAATGACCGACGTACAGCGAGGGGGCTCGCGCACGTGACCGACGCTCCCGACTGGGAGAAGCTGCGCGAACGGGCCCGGGACGCGATGTCCCGGGCCTACGCGCCCTACTCCGGCTATCCCGTCGGTGCGGCGGCCCTCGTGGACGACGGCCGCACCGTCACCGGCTGCAACGTGGAGAACGCCTCCTACGGCCTCGGCCTGTGCGCCGAATGCGGCCTGGTCTCCGAGCTGTTCGCCACCGGCGGCGGCCGGCTCACCGCGTTCGCCTGCGTGGACCGGTACGGCAAGGTCCTGATCCCCTGCGGCCGCTGCCGCCAGCTGCTGTACGAGCACGGCGGCCCCGACCTGCTGCTCGACACGGAGTCCGGGATCAGACCGCTGTCCGACCTCCTCCCGGACGCCTTCGGCCCGGAACACCTGTCCCGCTGATGTACCGCTGAACTGCATGCGATCACGGAAAGGAAGCCGATGGACGCCATCTCCGTCATCCGCGCCAAGCGCGACCGCGCCGAGCTGACCGGCGATCAGATCGACTGGGTCATCGACGCCTACACCCGCGGTGAGGTCGCCGACGAGCAGATGTCGTCCCTCGCCATGGCGATCCTCCTCAACGGCATGAACCGCAAGGAGATCGCCCGCTGGACCGCCGCGATGATCAATTCCGGTGAGCGGATGGACTTCTCCTCGCTCGCCCGCCCCACCGCCGACAAGCACTCCACCGGCGGCGTCGGCGACAAGATCACGCTGCCGCTGGCCCCCCTCGTCGCGGCCTGCGGCGCCGCGGTACCGCAGCTCTCCGGCCGCGGCCTCGGGCACACGGGCGGCACGCTGGACAAACTGGAGGCCATCCCCGGCTGGCGCGCGCAGCTCTCCAACGCCGAGATGCTGGACGTACTGGGCTCCGTCGGGTCGGTCGTCTGCGCGGCGGGCGCCGGCCTCGCCCCCGCCGACAAGAAGCTCTACGCGCTGCGCGACGTGACCGGCACGGTCGAGTCGATCCCGCTCATCGCCTCCTCCATCATGTCCAAGAAGATCGCCGAGGGCACCGGCTCGCTGGTCCTGGACGTGAAGGTGGGCTCCGGCGCCTTCATGAAGAACCTCGACGACGCCCGCGAACTCGCCGCGACCATGGTCGAGCTGGGCACCGACCACGGCGTACGCACGACCGCCCTGCTCACCAACATGGCCACCCCCCTCGGCCGGACCGCGGGCAACGCACTCGAAGTACGCGAGTCCGTCGAGGTCCTGGCGGGCGGCGGCCCCGCCGACGTGGTCGAGCTGACCCTCGCCCTGGCCCGCGAGATGCTGGACGCGGCGGGGCTGGGGGACGCCGACCCCGCCAAGGCGCTCGCCGACGGATCCGCGATGGACGTATGGCGCCGCATGATCCGCGCCCAGGGCGGCGACCCGGACGCGGCGCTCCCCGTGGCCCGCGAACAGCACACCGTCCACGCGTCCGCCTCCGGTGTCCTCACCACCCTCGACGCCTACGCCGTCGGCCTGGCCGCCTGGCGCCTGGGCGCCGGCCGCGCCCGCAAGGAGGACCCGGTACAGGCCGGCGCCGGCGTCGAACTCCACGCCAAGCCCGGTGACCCGGTCACCGCGGGCCAGCCCCTCCTCACCCTCCACACGGACACCCCGGAAAAGTTCCCCGCGGCCCTGGAGGCCCTGGACGGCGGCGTACTGATCGCCCCCGAAGCCAAGCCCGCCACGCCGCCCCCCGTCGTGCTGGAACGTATCGCCTGACCTGGGGTTTTCTCGTACGGGTGAACGGGACCGGTGGACCGCCACCGGTCCCGTTGGGCGTGCTGGTATGGCGTGACCTACGACAGGGGCCCGCAACGACCGGATCGCCAAGGCCGTGGGGTACGCACGAGCCGGCGTCCCGCTGTACCTTCTCATCGACCAGTGGGCTCCCGCCGGCCCCGCCATCACCCTCTACGGCGAGACCACGGACGACGTCTACCGCGTGCTGTGGAGCGGTAAGTTCGGCGATCAACTGGACCTGCCCGCTCCCTTCGGTCTCACCCTCGACACGGGGCTCTTCCCCGTCGACCGATGACGAACAGACGAAGGGGCCGTCCCGCCAGGACAGGTGGCGGGGCGGCCCCTTCGGGCTTGGGGGCGGCTATGCCGCCTTCTGCAGGTGCAGGACGCGCTGTTCGGCGACCGCCTTGCGCGTGGCGTACAGCGTGACCGACGCCGCCGCGACCATGGCCAGGAGGCCGAGGGCGACCGTGGCGGGCCAGCCGCCGGCGTGGAAGGCGGCGGCGCCGAGCGCGCCGCCCACGCTGGAGCCGATGTAGTACGCGCTCTGGTACAGCGCCGACGCCTGCGCACGGGCCGTCTTGGCCGTGCGGCTGACCGCCGAGGACGCCACCGCGTGGCCCGCGAAGAAGCCGGCGGTGATCAGGACCAGGCCGAGGACGACCAGGACCAGGACGTCGGCGAGGGAGAGGAGCAGGCCCGCCGCCGTCGTGCCGACGGCCAGGTAGAGGGCCCCTCGGCGGCCCAGCCGGCCGACCAGGCGACCGGCCGCCGCGGAGGAGACCGTACCGACCAGATAGACCAGGAAGACCGAGCCCGCGATGCCCTGCGGCAGCGAGAACGGCTCGCCGACGAGGCGGTAGCCGATCACCGTGTACACCGCGCCGAAGACCGTCATGAAGAGCGCGCCGATGGCGTACAGGCGGCACAGCAGCGGGTCGGAGAGGTGGCCGAGGATCGTCCGGCCGAGCGCCTTCGGGCCGACCGCCTTCGGTACGAAGTGCCGCGCCTTCGGCACCATCAGCCGGAAGACCACCGCGCACACCACGGCCATCACGCCGACCGCGCCCAGCGCGGCCCGCCAGCCCCAGGCCTGGGCGACCCAGCCGGTCACGATACGGCCCGACATGCCGCCGATGCTGTTGCCCGCGACGAACAGCCCCACCGCGGCGACCAGCGCCTTGGCCCGTACCTCTTCCGCCAGGAAGGCCATCGCCGAGGCCGGGACGCCGGCCAGCGCCACGCCCTGGAGCCCGCGCAGCGCAATCAGCGATCCGAGGGAGGGCGCGAACGGCACCAGCATCGCGATCACGGCGGCGACCGACAGCGAGACGGTCATCATCGTGCGGCGGCCGAACCGCTCGGAACAGGCGCTCAGCGGCAGCACCGCGAGCGCGAGCCCGAACGTCGCCGCCGACACGGTCCAGCTGGCCTGGTCCGGGCGCACCCCGAGGTCGTCGGAGATGGCGGGCAGCAGCGCCTGCGTGGAGTACAGGAGGGCGAAGGTGGAGATGCCGGCCGCGAAGAGGGCGAAGCTCATCCGGCGGTAGCCGGGGCCCCCGGGCCGCAGCTTGCCGGCCTCGGGGTCGGCAGCGGGGGCGGCGGAATCGGCGGTGGTGGACGACAGGGCAGAGGCGTCCGCGCGGGTGACGGCGGACGCCCTGGTATCAGCAGGAGGCATGACTCGAACGTACGGCGGCGCGTTTCATGCGTCCAATGCATAGAAACGCGATAATCGATGCCATGCGGCATGATCACAGCTCACAGCGCCCCCTGTTGCAGGTTCGCAACAGAAAAGACACCCTCGATTCGTCCTGGGCGCTGGCACTGGCGCCCCGCCTCGCCCAGTTCGAGGCGGTGGCGCGGCACGAGCACGTGACCCGCGCCGCGTACGAACTGGGCATGCCGCAGCCGACCCTCAGCCGCGCGATCGTCCGCCTGGAGGAGGAGCTGGGTGTCGCGCTCTTCGCGCGGCACGGCCGCACGCTCTCCCTCAGCCCGGCCGGCCGCGCCTTCCTCGGCTCCGTCGAGCGCGCGCTGACCGACATCGAGCGGGCCGCCGAGTCCGTACGCGCCGACGCCGACCCGGCCGCCGGCAAGGTCGCCTTCGGCTTCCTGCACACCCTCGGCTCCGAGACCGTACCGGGCCTGATCCGGACCTTCCGCGCCGACCATCCCCAGGTCCGCTTCCAGCTGATCCAGGGCTTCGGCGAGGCCATGCTCGACCGGCTGCGCGCGGGCGATCTGGACCTCTGCCTGACCTCGCCGGTCCCCGACGCGCCCGAGCTGGTCGCCCGCCGCCTGGACGAACAAAAGCTGCGCCTGGTCGTCCCCGACGACCACCCCCTCGCCACCCGCAAGCGCATCCGGCTCGCCGAGGCCGCCGACGAGCTGTTCGTGACCCTCGAAGAGGGCTTCGGGCTGCGCCGCATCACCGACGCGCTGTGCGCCGAGGCCGGCTTCACCCCGAAGGTCGCCTTCGAGGGCGAGGAGGCCGAGACGCTGCGCGGCCTGGTCGCCGCGGGCCTGGGCGTCGCCCTGCTGCCGCCCCCGCCGGTCCCGCGACCGGGCGTCGTCGAACTGACCGTCACAGCCCCGCGCGCCGTCCGCGAGATCGGCGTCGCCTGGCTCGACGGCCACGTCGACACACCCCCGGTGGCCGCGTTCAAGAAGTTCCTCCTCAGCCGCCGGGGGCAGTTGCTGCACTGAGGGCGGGGCGGCTCGCCTGTTTCCTGGCAGGGCCCCTCCCTCTCCCCACAAGGGGCAGCCCCCGGGAGCCCGGTGACGAGGCCCCTCCCCCACCTCCGCCACACTGCTCCCGAAGCTACCGCGCCCCACTGACAGTCCGACCCGAGCCGGCTCACACCCCCAGCGAAGCCCCGAAGCCCGCTGCCAGGGGCATGCGGAGGCCGAGGGGCGGGGGTGCGGCCATGGCGTCCTGGACGGGGCGGGAGTAGGCGCGGTGGAAGAGGGAGCCGAGGACGAAGTCGGCGGTGAGCGAGCGGACTTCGGAGCGGTGCTGGTGGAGGCCGTGGCCGTCGGAGTGGACCTCGAAGCGGCAGGTGTCGCGGTTGATCTTCTTGGCGCGTTCGGCGTAGCGGTAGGACAGGTCGGGGTCGATGCGTTCGTCGTTGGTGCCGTGTACGAGCAGGACGCGGCGGCCGACGAGCTGTTTGACCGGGTCGGGCGGGGTGGCGTCCGGGCCGGCCGGGAGCCAGGGGGCGATGCCCAGGACGGAGTTGACCGCCGGGTGGCCGGCGGCGAGGAGCGCCGCGCGGGCGCCCGTGCCCGTACCGACCAGGCAGACCGGGACGTCGCCGTAGCGGCGGACGACCTCGGCCACCGCCCACTCCGCGTCCCGCGCGGGGTGCGCCGCGTCGCCGTTCCAGCCGCGGCAGCGGAAGCGCAGGACGTGGGTGGTCAGCCCGTCCCCGCGGCCGGCCCGCGCCAGGCCGGCGGCCAGCGCGCGGGCCGTCAGCGTGGCCACCGGCGAGGGGCGCCCGGTGCCGGTCTCGCCGCCCTCGGGGAGTAAGAGGGCGACCGCGTTCACCGCGCCGCCCGCCTGCCCCGTACCCGCTCCCAGTCGTTTCCCCAGCCGGGCCGTACGCCCGGACAACGATTGCCCATCCATGGGCAGAACGATGGCAGACGGGGGGTCGGTGGCCTACCCCGTGTACGGGTCACTGTTCCGTATCGGTGGCACGGGCGGCCGGGCGCGCCCGGAGGCGCCCGGCCGCGAGCCGTACCCCGGTGGCTCGAAGCCCGCCCAGAAGGGGCTGAATCGCTAGTGCGTTCTACGCGCGTAGGGGCTACAGTGCCGCAATGACGAGCCAGACCACCCATCTCCCGACCGCAGAGCAGATCCGCCGCGCGCCGAAGGTGCTGCTCCACGACCACCTCGACGGCGGCCTGCGCCCCGCCACGATCGTCGAACTCGCCCGCGAGACCGGGTACGACGGCCTGCCCGAGACGGATCCCGAGAAGCTCGGCATCTGGTTCCGCGAGGCCGCCGACTCCGGCTCGCTGGAGCGCTATCTGGAGACCTTCGCGCACACCTGCGCCGTCATGCAGACCCGCGACGCGCTGGCCAGGGTGGCCGCCGAGTGCGCCGAGGACCTGGCCGCCGACGGCGTCGTCTACGCCGAGATCCGGTACGCGCCCGAGCAGCACCTGGAGAAGGGGCTGACCCTCGAAGAGGTCGTCGAGGCGGTCAACGAGGGCTTCCGGGAGGGCGAGCGGCGGGCGCGGGCCAACGGCCACCGCATCCGCGTCGGCGCGCTGCTCACCGCGATGCGGCACGCGGCGCGCGCCCTGGAGATCGCCGAACTGGCCAACCGCTACCGCGACCTGGGCGTGGTCGGCTTCGACATCGCGGGCGCCGAGGCCGGCTACCCGCCCACCCGCCACCTGGACGCGTTCGAGTACCTCAAGCGGGAGAACAACCACTTCACGATCCACGCGGGCGAGGCGTTCGGGCTGCCCTCCATCTGGCAGGCGCTGCAGTGGTGCGGCGCCGACCGGCTCGGGCACGGCGTGCGGATCATCGACGACATCCAGGTCGACGACGACGGCGGCGTGAAGCTGGGCCGGCTGGCGTCGTACGTGCGCGACAAGCGCATCCCGCTGGAGATGTGCCCGACCTCGAACCTCCAGACCGGCGCGGCCAGTTCGTACGCCGAGCACCCGATCGGGCTGCTGCGCCGGCTGCAGTTCCGGCTCACGGTCAACACGGACAACCGCTTGATGAGCGGCACGAGCATGTCGCGCGAATTCGAGCACCTGGTCAGGACGTTCCAGTACACGTTCGACGACATGCAGTGGTTCACCGTCAATGGGATGAAGAGCGCCTTCCTTCCTTTTGATGAACGTCTGGCCATGATCAACGACGTGATCAAGCCCGGTTATGCCGAACTGAAGTCGGAATGGCTCTTTCCGAAGGGCACCACGGCGTCCGTGTGAGCAGGGCGTACTGACGCTGAGTGAGGCGCTGGGGCGGGGAGTTCGGGACGTCCGCCGAGGCGGCGAACCGGGCATGTGGGATGTTTGCGGCTTGGGCGATCATGTCTTTAGCGTCAAGTGCCGGACAAAACCCCGTCACGAGGACAAAAGTTGATGAAGCAGGGAACCGTCAAGATCATCGGTGCCGCGGCCCTCGGAGCGGCCTTCGCCGCCACCGCGGCCGGCACCGCCTCCGCCGCTTCTCCCGCCGAGCCGGTCACCGGTGCCGCCAGCGGCCCGCTGCAGGGTCTCACCGGTCAGGTGGCGCCGTCCTCCGACGACGGCGGCACCAAGAGCACCACGAACGCCAAGGGGAACCTCCTCGGCGGACTGCCGGCCGGCGGCGTCACCAAGGGGCTGGGCGGCGGCCTCCCCCTCGGCGGCTGAGACGCCGCCACGCACCGCGCCCCGGCCCGTACGTCATCCGTACGGACCGGGGCGCGGCTGTGCGCGGTGGATCACCAGTCTTCGCCGTACCGGATCACCAGGCTTCGTTGTACTTCTTCTCCGCCGGCAGGAAGATCCACAGCGCGAGGTAGACGAGGAACTGCGGGCCGGGCAGCAGACACGACAGCACGAAGATCACGCGCATCGTGGTGGGGGTCGTGCCGAAGCGCCGGGCCAGGCCCGCGCAGACTCCGGCGATCATCCTGTTGTTGCGGGGGCGGACCAGTGCGGCGGCCATGGGGCTCGACTCCTTGCTCGGTTTCCGGGTCCGCTTCCGGTGCGACCCGATAGCTCCACGCTAGGTCCGCGAGCCGGACAGGACGTCGGCCTGCGGAGCGATACCGACCCTGGGGATCGTCGGGGTAGTGGCCACCCCCGCGTACTCCCGACGGCGGAGCCGGGCCCTGACCACAGGGACGACCACCAGGTGCGCCAGCGCCACCCCCAGCGTGTTCAGCAGCACCACGTCCACGTCCGGCACCCGCCCCGGCACCGTGCCCTGCAGCACCGCGACGGCGAACGCGATCATCGCGCCCGTGAAGACCGTACGGGTGAAGGACCCCAGCGCCGAGGCGGTCAGCCGGCCGCCCGCGAGCGGCAGCAGCACGCCCAGCGGCGCCATCAGCAGCACCGCGCCGCCCAGCTGGTGCACGGCCTCCCAGGGCCCCAGCGCCAGCGCGGCACGGATCGTCTCCAGTGGCCGGAGATTGGCCGCGGGTACCCAGGGCACCGCGCGTGGGCGCAGCATCACGGAGTAGACGATCGACAGGTGCGCCAGAAGGAGGACGAAGCCCGCGGCGCGCATACGGAGCCCGGCCCCGCCGGAGTCATGACGCTGCACACCGGACCAGACGCCACGACCGGCGGCGGCGGTTCCGTGCGGGTGGTCACAGTGGGAACCGGTCCGGGACCGGGGATCAGCCCTTCCCGTCCGCCCCGTCCGCCCCGTCCGGGGCCGGCACCGGGCTGCCCCAGTCGGCGTGCCGGGCGATGTCGGGGTGGCGCAGGACGGCGTCGGAGCAGCTGTAGTGGCGGGGGGCCGCGGTGTCCGGGCCGCCGAGCACGGCGGCCCGCTTCCCGTCCACCGGCAGCCGCGTCCCGTACGTGCACACCAGCTGTGCGAGCGCGAACGACGGCAGGTCCTCGGGGCGGACGTTCAGCCGCAGCGCGTCGTCCGGGTCGCCCGCGCGCGGCCCGGACACCGTCAGATCGTCCGGTACCGCGGTGTCGAAGCCCGCGTCCTCCTCGCCGGGCGCGGGCCGCTGCCGCAGCTCGTTCAGGAGCGTACGGGCCACCTCCGGCCGGTCCTCGGACGTACCGCCCTTGGGCAGCGACACGGTCCGCTCCACCGGGACCAGTCCCGAGCCGCACACCAGGTAGATCGTGACCGGGTCGCCGACCGGCACCTCGGGCACCCCGGCCGGCTCCTCGGCCCGGCAGCTCACCCGCGAGGGCGCGCCGCCCGCGTCCACCGGCACCGACGTGCCGCGGATGCCGCAGCCGGCGGCGGCCAGGAGCAGCGCCAGGGCAGCGGCGGCCCGCCGGGCCTGCCGCCTCGTGGCCCGCCTCATCGCTCGCCCTCCGACGCCGAGCCGCCGTCGCCGTCCGGCTGCTTGCGCTCGGCGGACGCGAGCCGCGAGGCGTCCCTCGGGAGCCGCAGCGTGAAGACCGCGCCGCCCTCTTCGGAGTTGGCGGCGGTGATCTCGCCGCCGTGGATGTGCGCGTTCTCCATGGCGATGGACAGGCCGAGGCCCGAGCCCTCCGAGCGCGGCCGGGAGGCGCTGGCCTTGTAGAACCGGTCGAAGACGTGCGGCAGCACCTCTTCCGGGATGCCGGGCCCGTGATCGCTCACGCGCATGAGCAGCCACTCGCCCTCGGTACGGATCGATACCCGCACCGGCGAGCCACCGTGCTTGAGCGCGTTGCCGATGAGGTTCGCCAGGATCACGTCGAGGCGGCGCGGGTCCAGCCGCGCCATGATGCTGCGCTCGGCGTCCAGCTCCACCGCGTCCAGCCAGGCCCGCGCGTCGATGCACGCGGTCACCTGGTCGGCGACGTCCACGTCGTCCAGGACCAGCCGCGCCGTCCCCGCGTCGAAGCGGGTGACCTCCATCAAGTTCTCCACCAGGTCGTTCAGCCGCCGGGTCTCGCTGACCACCAGCTGCACAGCGGGCGCGATCATCGGGTCCAGCGAGTCGGCCTCGTCCTCCAGGACCTCCGTCACGGCCGTGATCGCGGTCAGCGGCGTCCGCAGCTCGTGCGACATGTCCGCGACGAACCGCCGCGAGGACGCCTCCCGGGCGCTCAGCTCCTCCACCCGCTGCTGCAGCCGCTCGGCGGTCCGGTTGAACGTACGGGAGAGATCGGCCAGCTCGTCGGTGCCGGTCACCCGCAGCCGGGTGTCCAGCTTGCCCTCGCCCAGCTCGCGCGCGGCCGTGCCGAGCCGCTGCACGGGCCGCAGCACGGTCGTCGCGGCGGCCTGCGCCAGCAGCGCCGAGCCGACCAGCGCGAGCAGCGTCGCCACCCCCAGCGACCACGCCAGGGAGTTGAGGTCCTGCCGCTCGGTGGCCAGCGACTTCAGCATGTAACCGGTCGGGCCGCCGCCGATCATCTTTGCCCCGGCCACGAAGTACGGGCCGTCGTCGATCTCCTGCCGCTGCCAGTACAGGTGGTGCGGCGCCTTGTTCGACGCGTCGACCGGCCGGCGCTGCTCCACGGCCTTCTGCAGCGTCTTCGGCACGGTCGTGAGGTTGAGCAGGTCCTTGTCGGTGGTGGCCGCGCAGGGCTTGCCCTCGCTGTCCTCCGCGATCAGCAGCACCGCGTAGTTCTGCGGCCCGGCGGCCATCTGGCGTGCGGCGTCCCGCAGTTCCTCGCAGGCCGGATGGAGCGGCAGGGACCGCGTGCGCTCCGCGAGCTGGGTGCGGAAGTCCTTCAGCGCGGCGTTCTGCGTGCGGTCCAGCACGGTGTTGCGGTTGAGCCAGTACGCGATGCCGGACGCCGAGACCGCGGCGGTCAGCGCCACCAGCGCGAAGACCACGACCAGGCGCAGCCGCAGGCTCGTCCAGCGCAGCAGGCCCGAGGCGACACCGCGCAGCCGGCCCGGGGCCGGTTCGCTCACTGCGGGGTGTCCAGCCGGTAACCGACCCCGCGGACCGTGCGGATCAGCGTCGGCGAGGACGGCACGTCCTCCACCTTGGCGCGCAGCCGCTGCACGCACGCGTCCACCAGGCGCGAGTCGCCGAGGTAGTCGTGCTCCCACACCAGGCGGAGCAGCTGCTGTCTGGACAGCGCCTGCCCGGGCCGGCGGCTCAGCTCCAACAGCAACCGCAGCTCGGTCGGCGTCAGTTGCAGGTCCTCGCCGTTCTTCGTGACGGTCATCGCCGAACGGTCGATGACCAGCGACCCGAACGTCGCCGAGTCGCTCGACTCGCGTTCGCCGCGGCGCAGCACCGCCCGGATGCGGGCGTCCAGCACCCGCCCCTGCACCGGCTTGACGACATAGTCGTCGGCACCGGACTCCAGTCCGACGACCACATCGATGTCGTCGTTGCGCGCGGTCAGCAGGATGATGGGCAGTTGGTCCGTACGGCGGATCCGCCGGCACACCTCGAAACCGTCGATCCCCGGCAGCATCACGTCCAGGACGATCAGGTCGGGGCGCTGCTCGCGCAGCAGTTTCAGGCCGTCCTCGCCCGTCGCCGCGGTCACCACACGGTGACCCTGGCGCGACAGCGAGAGTTCGAGGGCCGTGCGGATGGCGTCGTCGTCCTCGATCAGCAACAGGAAAGGCACGTGCGCCATTCTGGCGCATGGCGCGGCCGGACTTCGACCGGCGGCGTCCCCCGCCCCTCCGCGCAGCCGCCCCACCCGCCCCGGCGTACGCCCGAAGCGGGCGCTGTGAACCTCGCGCGGCCCCCTGTGACAGGGCTGTGACAGTCGGCGGACACCGCGATGAAACTGCCGCGGCAGAGTTTCTGTCACCGGGTGGGGAAGACGGCCCGGCAAGCAGCTGAACGAGCCGGCTCTACCGACGGGGGGCGCGAGATGAACACACTGCACAGCACCGCCAACAGCGCAGTAATCACGCGGCTTCACGATGTCGTAAGGGCCGGGGAGAAGTCCGGTGCCGCGATCGGGCGGGGGTGCGCTCGCGGCACCGGGCGTCAGCGCCAGGCCGCGTTCTTCGTGACGCCGGTCGAGGCCGTTGACACCGTCGTGGGGGGAACCAACGGGGGAAGCGACGGGGGAAACGCGTACGGGGAGGCCACGGGGGAACGGAGCCCCGCGTCGGAGGCCGTGGACAGCGAAGCCGAGTTCACCGCCTACGTCCAGGAGCGCCGCGCCTCCCTGTACGCCACCGCCTACCACCTGACCGGTGACCGCTTCGAGGCCGAGGACCTGCTGCAGAGCGCGCTGTTCTCGACCTACCGGGCGTGGGACCGGATCAGCGACAAGGGGGCGGTCGGCGGGTACCTGCGCCGCACGATGACCAACCTGCACATCAGTGCCTGGCGTCGGCGGAAGCTCAACGAGTACCCCACCGAGGAACTGCCGGAGACGGCCGGCGACCACGACGCGATGCGCGGCACCGAGCTGCGCGCCGTGCTGTGGCAGGCGCTGGCCAAGCTGCCCGAGACCCAGCGCACGATGCTCGTCCTGCGCTACTACGAGGGCCGGACGGACCCGGAGATCGCCGACATACTGAACATCAGCGTCGGCACGGTGAAGTCGAGCATCTGGCGTTCGCTGCGGCGGCTGCGCGAGGACGACGTCCTCAGCTTCGGCCGCGACCAGGAGGAGTCCTTCGGCGCGCTGGTGGCCTGAGGGGCCGGCCCGAGGGGGGCCGGGAAAACGGGGGAGGCACGGGGGAAGAGGGAGCGGGAACCGGCAGCCGGGGGGTCTGCCGATTCCCGCTTCTTCATGCTGTCCGGCCGGTTTCCCGGGGCGCGGGCGTACGGGGGCCGGGGGCCGCCGCCGCTATCCGCGCCAGCGCCTCCGGCTTCGCGCAGGCGTACGCGCCCAGCGCGGTCTGCCGCGCCACCACCGACCGCTCGGCGCGCAGCAGCCGCAGCCCCCGGCGCACCAGATACCCCGCGGGCTTGCGGGCCTCGCGCAGGTCCCGCAGCAGCCGCCGCCGGAAGGTCGTGGTGGCCCTGCCGCGCAGACACAGCGCGTCGGCCAGTACGCCCGCCGCCCGGCAGTCCGCGACGATCTCCGCGGCGAAGATGCCCTCGGCGATGAAGAGCGGCGCCCCCGCCAGCTCCAGCTTGCCCTCGCCGACCCGGGAGCTGCTGGCGATGTCGTAGTCGGGGACGGCCGTGCGGCCCGTACGGCACAGCTCCTCGACGGCCGCGAGCGCGGCGGCCGCGTCCCACGACAGCGGCGAGTCCCAGTCGGCGCCGCCGCCGTCCGGGAGCTGCGGCAGGGAGGCGTCCGTGGCCTCCTTGTAGAAGTCGTCCAGGCGCAGCACGGGCAGTCCCGTGCGGGCGGCGAGGGAGGACTTTCCGGAGCCGGAGGGGCCGGTCAGCAGGACGACGCGCGCGTACGGTGCACCGAGGAGAAAGCTCACGGGCACCCATTGTCCCGCATTCGCCCGTGTGAGCTACCCCAGCCGCACAAGGTGGAATGTGGACACATCCGTCAACTACGCTGCGCATCCGACCCATTACGCACGATCAGGACACCGGCGGCGGTGCGGCGGTCGGCATCGCCGCCGCCACGCGATCCACAGGCAGGTGCTCATGGCCTCTCACGCACGTCCTCCCCACCATGTCCGCACCGCGCGCGGGCTGTTGCTGCGCGCCGGGCTGGCGGTGTCCGTGGCGGGCGCCGCACTCGCCGCCGGCGCCTCGACCGCTTCCGCCGCCGACGGGAAGTCCGACCCGGCGAGCCTGGAGGACATCCGGGCGGCCACGAGCTCCACGGTCGGCGCGCTGCAGCAGGCCACCAGCAGCGGCCTGGGCACGGTCAAGAACCTCCGCCTGAACCCCCTCGCCGGCACCGGCACCGACCCGCTGGACAACGCCGTCGGCACCCAGATCGCCGACTTCAAGCCGATCAGCACGGCGGTGCTGACCGCCCCGCTGACCAGCGGCGCTTCGCTGGGCCAGCTGCCCGTCGTGGGCACGCTGACGCAGGCCCTGCCGGGGTAGGACGCCCCGTATACGCGCAGGGCGCCCGCAGCCGTCCGTACGTACGGCTGCGGGCGCCCTCGCGTGCGCCGTGCGGCGTCCTCAGACGCCCATCGGGTGCCACACCGTCTTGGTCTCCAGGAAGGCCAGCATCCGGCCGGTGCCCGGGTCGGCGGCCCAATCCACAGCCTGTGGACGCAGGACGCGCTTGAGGTTGTCGGCCGCGGCGGTTTCCAGCGCGGTCGCCTCCGCCGCGTCGCCGGACACGCCCGCGAGGTCGATCGCGTTGACGTCCTGGTGCGCGGCCAGCGGCCCGGCGATCTCCGCGGTACGGCCCGACAGTACGTTCACCACGCCGCCCGGCAGGTCGGAGGTGGCCAGCACCTCGGCCAGCGACAGGGCCGGCAGCGGCGCCTTCTCGCTCGCGACCGCCACGACGGTGTTACCGGTGACGATCGCCGGCGCGAGCACCGACACCAGCCCCAGGAACGAGGACTCCTGCGGCGCCAGTACGGCCACCACGCCGGTCGGCTCCGGCGTGGAGAGGTTGAAGTACGGGCCCGCGACCGGGTTGGCGCCGCCCGCGACCTGGGCGATCTTGTCGGACCAGCCCGCGTACCAGACCCACCGGTCGATGGCCGCGTCCACCTGCGCCGACGCCTTGGACTTCGACAGGCCCTCGGCGTCGGCGACCTCCGCGACGAACTGCTCGCGGCGGCCCTCCAGCATCTCGGCGATCCGGTACAGGATTTGCCCGCGGTTGTACGCGGTGGCGCCCGACCAGCCGCCGAACGCCTTGCGCGCCGCGACGACCGCGTCCCGGGCGTCCTTGCGGGAGGCGAGCGGGGCGTTGGCCAGCCACTTCCCCTTTGCGTCCGTCACCTCGTACACCCGCCCGCTCTCGGACCGGGGGAACTTGCCCCCGACGTACAGCTTGTAGGTCTTGAAGACGCTCAGCCGATCAGACATTGAGGTACGCCTCCAGACCGTGCCGGCCGCCCTCGCGGCCGAAGCCCGACTCCTTGTAGCCGCCGAACGGCGAGGCCGGGTCGAACTTGTTGAACGTGTTGGACCAGACGACGCCCGCGCGCAGCTTGCCCGCGGTCCACAGGCTGCGGGAGCCCTTCTCGGTCCAGATGCCCGCCGACAGGCCGTACGGCGTGTTGTTCGCCTTGGCCACGGCCTCCTCCGGCGTACGGAAGGTCAGTACCGACAGTACCGGGCCGAAGATCTCCTCGCGGGCGATGCGGTGTGCCTGCGTGACGCCGGTGAACAGGGTCGGCGCGAACCAGTACCCCTCACCGGGCAGTTCGCAGGCCGGCGCCCAGCGCTCGGCGCCCTCGGCCTCGCCCGCGGCGGCCAGTTCCTTGATGCGGCCGAGCTGCTCGGCGGAGTTGATCGCGCCGATGTCGGTGTTCTTGTCCAGCGGGTCGCCGACGCGCAGGGTCTGCATCCGGCGCTTGAGCGCGTCCAGCACCTCGTCCTGGACGGACTCCTGCACCAGCAGCCGGGACCCGGCGCAGCACACATGCCCCTGGTTGAAGAAGATCCCGTTGACGATGCCCTCGACGGCCTGGTCGATCGGCGCGTCGTCGAAGACGATGTTCGCGGCCTTGCCGCCCAGCTCCAGGGTGAGCTTCTTGTCCGTCCCCGCGACCGTGCGGGCGATGGCCTTGCCGACCTCGGTGGAGCCGGTGAAGGCCACCTTGCCGATGCCCGGGTGGGCGACCAGCTCGGCTCCGGTCGAGCCGTCGCCGGTCAGGATGTTGACGACGCCCTTGGGCAGGCCCGCCTGGCGGCAGATGTCCGCGAAGAACAGGGCGGAGAGCGGGGTGGTCTCGGCGGGCTTCAGCACGACCGTGTTGCCGCAGGCCAGCGCCGGGGCGATCTTCCACGCCAGCATCAGCAGGGGGAAGTTCCAGGGGATGACCTGGCCCGCGACGCCCAACGGCCGCGGGTCCGGGCCGAGGCCCGCGTGGCCGAGCTTGTCGGCCCAGCCCGCGTAGTAGAAGAAGTGCGCGGCGACCAGCGGCAGGTCGGAGTCGCGCGACTCCTTGATCGGCTTGCCGTTGTCCAGCGACTCCAGCACCGCCAGCTCGCGCGAGCGCTCCTGGATCAGCCGCGCGATCCGGAAGAGGTACTTGGCGCGCTCGGTGCCGGGCAGTGCCGACCACTTCTCGAACGCCTTGCGCGCCGCCTTCACGGCGCGCTCGACGTCGGCGGTCCCGGCCTGCGCGACCTCGGAGAGCACCTCCTCGTTCGCGGGCGAGACGGTCTTGAAGACCTTGCCGTCGGCGGCCTCGGTGAACTCGCCGTCGATGAACAGGCCGTAACTCGGCGCGATGTCGACGACCGCGCGCGACTCCGGCGCCGGCGCGTACGCGAAAGTCTGCTTTTCGAATGCCATGGGGTCTCAGTCCACCGTCACGTAGTCGGGGCCGGAGTAGCGGCCGGTGCCGAGCTTCTGGCGCTGCATCAGCAGGTCGTTGAGGAGGCTGGACGCGCCGAAGCGGAACCAGTCGGCGGTCAGCCACTCCTCGCCGAGCGTCTCGTTGACCATGACCAGGTACTTGATCGCGTCCTTGGACGTGCGGATGCCGCCGGCCGGCTTCACCCCGACCTGTACCCCGAGCTGCGCGTGGAAGTCGCGTACGGCCTCCAGCATCAGCAGGGTCACCGGGGGAGTGGCGTTCACGCCGACCTTGCCGGTGGAGGTCTTGATGAAGTCGGCGCCCGCGAGCATCGCGAGCCAGGAGACGCGGCGGACGTTGTCGTACGTCTGGAGCTCGCCGGTCTCGAAGATGACCTTGAGGTGCGCCGCGCTGCCGTCCGCGCGGACGCACGCCTCCTTGACGGCCCGGATCTCCTCGAAGACGTCCAGGTACCGGCCGGAGAGGAACGCGCCCCGGTCGATCACCATGTCGATCTCGTCGGCGCCGGCCGCGACCGCGTCCCGGGTGTCGGCGAGCTTCACCGGCAGCGCGGCGCGGCCCGCGGGGAACGCGGTGGCCACGGAGGCGACGTGCACACCGGAGGCGCCGAGCGCGTCCTTGGCCGTCGCCACCATGTCCGGGTAGACGCAGATCGCGGCGACCTGCGGCACGGTGCGGTCCGTGGGGTCGGGGCTGACGCCCTTGGCGCACAGGGCCCGGACCTTGCCCGGGGTGTCCGCTCCTTCGAGCGTCGTCAGGTCGATCATCGAGATGGCGAGGTCGATGGCGTACGCCTTCGCCGTGTTCTTGATCGAGCGGGTGCCGAGCGCGGCGGCGCGGGCCTGGAGCCCTACCGCGTCGACGCCCGGGAGTCCGTGCAGGAAGCGGCGCAGCGCCCGGTCGTCGGCGGTCACGTCCGCCATCGTCGCCAGACGCCCCGCGGCCTCTTTGCCGTATGCGGGAACAGTGGTGGGCATGGTCACGAGGGGAGCATATCTACGCGCGTAGTGATGCGTCACCCCTCCGGGTGGAACCGCGGAATTCCCGGCGCCCCGCCCGAAGCCGCGCATCGATGCCGGACCGCAACGTCCGAATGCCGGACTCTCGGGCACAATCGCCCCTATGACGAGCCCGGACAACTCCTCCACAACCCCCGCGCAGCCCTACGCGGACCGCAGCTACCGGTCGCCCGCTGCCCTGGTCGGCGGCGTCCTGCTGCTCGCGCTGCTCGCCTGGCTGGGCATCGACGCGCTGGTGCGCGGCAGCGCGCACACCCGCCTGCTGGCGGTGGCCGGGCTGCTGTTCGCCGTGCCGCTGGTGACCGCGTACACGCTGCGTCCCGTGGTCCGCGCGAACGAGGACCGGCTCACCGTACGGAACCCCTTCCGCACGATCGTGCTGCCCTGGGCCGCGGTGGACGCCCTGCGCGCGTCCTTCTCCTGCGAGGTGCTCGCGGGCGAGAAGAAGTACCAGCTGTGGTCGATCCCGGTCTCGCTGCGGCAGCGCAAGCGGGCGAACCGCGCGTCGGCGAAGGCCGGGGCCGCGGGGCCCGGCGCCGAGCCGGCCGAGGTGCGGCGGGCTTCGGCGGACCGGTCGCTGGACGAGCTGCGGGAGCTGTGCGAGCGGTACGCCTCCGGCGAGGGTGCGCAGGGGGCCGTCACGGTCCGCTGGGCTTACGAGGTCATCGCGCCGATCGTGGTCGGCGGGGTCGGGCTGGCGGTGCTGGTCGCGCTGTAGGCGCGAAAATCCAGCCTGTCCGGCGCCTGAGGGCCGGATCCGGGGGTGGGCGGTGCGGCCCGGACGCCGGGTGCCGCGCCGTTGTGGCTGGTCGCGCAGTTCCCCGCGCCCCTGATGGGGCGGGCCCGGAGGCCCGCCCCCAGGGCGATCAGAGGCCGGCGGCCGCCGACAGGTCGGCCTTCACCGAGGCCAGCGCGGCATCCGCCGCGACCCGCGCGTCCGGGAGCCCCTCCCGCGACGCGACCGGTACCACGGCCTCCAGGTAGCACTTCAGCTTCGGCTCGGTGCCGCTGGGCCGGACGACGACGCGCCCCGCGGCGACGGAGCCCGCGCCGGAGAGCGTGTACCGCAGGCCGTCGGTCGGCGGCAGCGTCTCCGTCCCCCGCGACAGGTCCTCGGCCGCGGCCACCGCGAGCCCGCCGAGCGCGGCCGGCGGCTGCTCGCGCAGCCGGCGCATCGCGTCGGCGATGACGGACAGGTCCTCGACGCGTACGGAGAGCTGGTCCGTGGCGTGCAGCCCGTGCTCCACGGCCAGGTCGTCCAGCAGGTCGGTCAGCGTGCGCCCGTCCCGCTTGAGGACGGCCGCGAGCTCGGTGATCAGCAGCGCCGCCGTGATGCCGTCCTTGTCCCGCACCCCGGCCGGGTCCACCGCGTAGCCCAGCGCCTCCTCGAAGGCGTACCGCAGGCCGTCGACGCGGGCCAGCCACTTGAAGCCGGTCAGCGTCTCGGTGTACGGCAGGCCGGCCGCCGCGGCGATTCGGGAGAGCAGCGAGGAGGAGACGATCGTCGTGGCGAGCGTGCCCTGCGCGCCCGTGCCGACCACATGGGCGGCGAGCAGCGCGCCGACCTCGTCACCGCGCAGCATCCGCCAGCCCGAGGGCGTCCCCGGGGCCGGTACGGCGACGGCGCAGCGGTCCGCGTCCGGGTCGTTGGCGATGACGATGTCGGGGGCCTGCGCGGCCGTACGGGCCGCCTCGAAGGCCAGGTCCATCGCCCCCGGCTCCTCGGGGTTGGGGAACGCGACCGTCGGGAAGTCCGGGTCGGGGTCGCCCTGCTCGGCCACCACGACCGGCGCCGGGAACCCGGCCCGCTCGAACGCCGCCACGAGGACATCGCGGCCGACGCCGTGCATCGGCGTGTAGACGACGCGGGTGTCACGGGGCGAGCCGGGGGTCAGCACCGCCTCCGTACGGGCCAGGTAGGCCTCCAGGACGTTTTCGCCGAGCACGTCCCAGCCGCGCTCCGGGCGCGCCACGCCGGTGAGCGGGCCGACCGCGGCGATGCGGGCGGCGATCTCGCCGTCGGCGGGCGGCACGATCTGCGAGCCGTCGCCGAGGTAGACCTTGTAGCCGTTGTCGCGGGGCGGGTTGTGGCTGGCGGTGACCTCGACGCCGGCCACGGCGCCCAGGTGCCGGATCGCGAAGGCGAGCACGGGCGTGGGCAGCGGGCGGGGCAGCAGCGCGGCCTTCAGGCCCGCGCCGACCATCACCGCGGCGGTGTCCCGCGCGAAGTCGGCGCTCTTGTGGCGCGCGTCGTAGCCGATGACGACCAGGCCGTCGCCCTGGCCCTGGTCCTTGAGGTACGCGGCCAGCCCGGCCGCGGCGCGGATGACGACGGCGCGGTTCATCCGCATCGGGCCCGCGCCCAGCTCGCCGCGGAGCCCCGCGGTGCCGAACTGCAGGGTGCCGGCGAACCGCTCCGCCAGCGCGTCGGTGTCCTCGGTCTCGATGAGCTTGGCCAGCTCTTCGCGGGTCTCCGGGTCGGGGTCCTCGGCCAGCCAGACCTTCGCCCGGCCGGCCAGCTCCTCGGGGACGGTTGCCACGGTGATGCTCCTGCCTGTGGGTGCGTGAGGGGTGCCTGTGGGTGCGGTACGGGTGCGGTACGGGACCGGGGCGTGCGCGTGCCTTACGGACGGGCCGGCGTACGCCCTGGTTCCCTTCCCGGGGCGCACGTGCCGGTTCCCGGACGCTGCGGACCCGGGCGCGCGCGTGCGGCGCGTGCCCGGGTGCACGGGGACGGCGCGTGTCCCGGTGTACGGGGACGGCGCGTGCCCAGGCGGTACGGGGACGGCGCGTGTCCCGGCTCGTAACCCATACCCCGCGCCCGGCGCGAACGGCGGGAACCGGCCGCTTCCTGGCCGGTTCCGTGCCGCCGGGTCAGATCTTGCCCAGCACCTGGCCGAGCAGGCTGCCCATGCGGGTCGCGGAGTCGCGGCCGGCCTGGAGCACCTCTTCGTGGTTGAGCGGCTCGCCGGTCATGCCCGCGGCGAGGTTGGTCACCAGGGACAGGCCCAGCACCTCGGCACCCGCCTCACGTGCGGCGATGGCCTCCAGGACGGTGGACATGCCGACCAGATCGGCGCCCAGCGTGCGGATCATCCGGATCTCGGCGGGGGTCTCGTAGTGCGGCCCGGGGAACTGGGCGTACACGCCCTCTTCCAGGGTCGGGTCGACCTCCTTGCACAGCGCGCGCAGCCGCGGCGAGTACAGGTCGGTCAGGTCGACGAAGTTCGCGCCGACGATGGGGGAGGTGGCGGTGAGGTTCAGGTGGTCGCTGATGAGGACCGGCTGGCCGGGGCGCATGCCCTCGCGCAGGCCGCCGCACCCGTTGGTGAGCACGATCGTCTTGCAGCCGGCGGCCACGGCGGTACGGACGCCGTGCGAGACGGCGGCCACTCCGCGGCCCTCGTAGTAGTGCGTGCGGCCGAGGAAGACCAGCGCGCGCTTGTCGCCGAGGGCGTACGAGCGGATCTTGCCGCCGTGGCCCTCCACGGCCGGGGGCGGGAAGCCCGGCAGTTCGGTGACGAGGAATTCGTGCTCGGGCTCGCCCAGCGCCTCGGCGGCCGGGGCCCAGCCCGAGCCCATGACCAGGGCAACGTCGTGGGTCTCGGCGCCGGTCAGCTCGCGCAGGCGGTCGGCGGCGTCGGTGGCGGCGGTACGCGGGTCGCTCGCCAGGTCCGGGGTAACTGATGCGTTCACGCGGACGAGGGTAGCCGGTAATCGCCTACGCGCGTAGATGTGTCTCGTCACGGACCTCCGGCGCAGCGGTTGTGGCTTCCTATGAGAGGGCCGTCGGCCGGCCCCTCAGCACGGCCGTTTCCGCAGCTCCATGACGTAGTCGTGGGGTGCGCCCGCCGACTCCGCGGCGTCGGCGATCTCACCGAGGTACCGGGCGGAGGGCAGCCCGCCCTCGTACCCGTTCAGGACGTACAGCCAGGCCGCCTCGTCGCCGTCCAGGGTGTGCACGCGCACCCGCATCCGGCGGTATATGTCCATCCCGACGCCCTCCCAGCGGTCCATCGACTCCTCGTCCATGGGGGCGATGTCGTACAGCGCGACGAAGACCTGGGAGCGCGGTGCCTCCACCAGCGTGGCGAGCGCTCCCTCCCAGCCCATCTGCTCCCCGCCGAACGTGAGCCGCCAGCCGTTCAGCCAGCCGGTGCCGCGCAGTGGTGAGTGGGGAGCGCGGCGGGACATCAGCCGCGCGTCGAGGTTGCCGGCGTAGGCGGCGTAGAGCGACATGGCTCAGAGGGTACGGGAGCGCGGGCCGCGTCCCGTGGATCCGCCGGGGCCACCGCGTCCGGCCTGCGGTCATGAGGCCCGCGGTCCATACGGCGGCCCCCGCGCTGAGCGCGCGAGCGGCGTGCGGGACAATGGAGTACGTACTGCATCCCCCCGGGGGGCGACCCCCGGACCCCCGGCCGGTACCGCGCCGGGTGGGCCGGAAACGAGAGCGCGAGGCGTAATCCCCTTGACCCGGATCGTGATCATCGGTGGCGGACCCGGCGGCTACGAAGCGGCGCTGGTGGGCGCCCAGCTCGGCGCGGAGGTGA
This sequence comes from Streptomyces sp. NPDC000151, assembly GCF_040301705.1. Classification (NCBI taxonomy): domain Bacteria; kingdom Bacillati; phylum Actinomycetota; class Actinomycetes; order Kitasatosporales; family Streptomycetaceae; genus Streptomyces; species Streptomyces sp. NPDC000151. The sequence continues at coordinate 50,730 of NZ_JBEPFC010000024.1, forward strand.
CCGTCGTCGACTGCGACGGCCTCGGCGGCGCATCGGTGCTCACCGACTGCGTGCCTTCGAAGACGCTGATCGCGACGGCCGAGGTGATGACCACCTTCGACTCGTCGTACGAAGAGCTCGGCATCATCGTCGAGGACGACACCCCGCACATCGACCGCCCCGCGCGCGTCGTCGGCGTGGACCTCGGCAAGGTCAACCGCCGCGTGAAGCGCCTCGCGCTCGCCCAGTCCCACGACATCACCGCCTCCGTCACCCGCGCCGGCGGCCGGGTCCTGCGCGGCCGCGGCCGGCTGGAGCCGGGCCAGGCCGTGGACGGCTCCCGCAAGGTCACGGTGACCGCCGCCGACGGTACGGAGGAGACGCTCACCGCCGACGCCGTACTGGTCGCGACCGGCGCCCACCCGCGCGAGATCCCCGACGCGCAGCCCGACGGCGAGCGCATCCTGAACTGGACGCAGGTCTACGACCTGGACGAGCTCCCCGAGGAGCTCATCGTGGTCGGCTCGGGTGTCACCGGTGCCGAGTTCGCCGGCGCGTACCAGGCCCTCGGCTCCAACGTCACCCTCGTCTCCTCCCGCGACCGCGTGCTCCCGGGCGAGGACCCGGACGCCGCCGCCGTCCTGGAGGACGTCTTCCGCCGCCGCGGCATGAACGTCATGTCCCGCTCCCGCGCCGCCTCCGCCAAGCGGGTCGGCGACCGGGTCGAGGTCACTCTTTCGGATGGTCGGACGATCTCCGGCACGCACTGCCTGATGGCCGTCGGCTCGATCCCGAACACCGAGGGCGTCGGCCTGGAAGAGGCCGGCGTCAAGCTCAAGGAGTCCGGCCACATCTGGACCGACAAGGTCTCCCGCACCTCGGCGCCCGGCGTGTACGCGGCCGGCGACTGCACCGGCGTCTTCGCGCTCGCCTCCGTCGCGGCCATGCAGGGCCGGATCGCGATGTACCACTTCCTCGGCGACGCGGTGGCCCCGCTGAACCTCAAGACGGTCTCCGCGAACGTCTTCACCGACCCGGAGATCGCCACGGTCGGTTACAGCCAGGCCGACGTCGACAACGGCAGGATCGACGCCCGGGTCGTGAAGCTGCCGCTGCTGCGCAACCCGCGCGCGAAGATGCAGGGCATCCGCGACGGCTTCGTCAAGCTCTTCTGCCGCCCCGGCACGGGCATTGTCGTGGGCGGTGTGGTCGTATCACCGCGCGCGAGCGAACTGATTCATCCGATATCGATCGCGGTCGACAACAATCTGACGGTGGAGCAGATCGCCAGCGCCTTCACGGTCTACCCCTCGCTGTCCGGCTCGATAGCCGAGGTCGCACGGCAGTTGCACACGCGCAAGACCGCCGGGGAGTGACGCCGGGCGTCCGTTGCGAACACGTTCGCACGGACGCCCGCCCTATATCACTCGCGGGTGTCGCAGACGAACAACTTCCGATAATTGGTGCAACCTGCTGAAAACAGACGGTCGTTGGCGTTACTGTCAGTTTCGTGTTCGCTGCAGAACGTCGCCAATTGATCCTTGAAATGGTGCGAGCGAACGGAGCGGTTTCGCTCCGTGAGCTCGCCCGCGTCGTCCAGACCTCAGAAGTGACCGTACGGCGGGACGTGCGGGCACTGGAGGCAGAAGGACTGCTCGACCGCCGGCACGGCGGTGCGGTGCTGCCGGGTGGCTTCACCCGCGAATCCGGCTTTCCGCAGAAATCCCATCTAGCAACCGCGGAGAAGACGGCCATCGCCGATCTCGCCGCGGGCTTCGTCGAAGAAGGCGAGGCGATCGTCGTCGGCGCGGGGACGACCACACAGGAGCTGGCCCGCCGGCTCGCCCGGGTACCGGGCCTCACCGTGGTGACCAACTCCCTGCTGGTCGCCCAGGCCCTGGCGCACGCCAACCGCGTCGAAGTCGTGATGACCGGCGGCACGCTCCGGGGCTCCAACTACGCGCTGGTCGGCAGCGGCGCCGAGCAGTCCCTCCAGGGGCTGCGGGTCTCCCGTGCCTTCCTGTCGGGCAGCGGCCTGACCGCCGAGCGCGGACTCTCCACCTCCAACATGCTCTCCGCCAGCGTCGACAGAGCGCTGGTGCAGGCGGCGGCCGAGGTGGTCGTCCTCGCCGACCACACCAAGCTCGGCACGGACACCATGTTCCAGACCGTGCCGACCGACGTCATCACCCGCCTGGTGACCGACGAGCCGCCCGGCCACGACGACCGTGCCGCGACCGAACTGCAGGCCCTGGCCGACCAGGGCGTACAGATCACGGTCGCCGGCGGGGCCGCGGCCGCGGCCGCCCAGGGCCAAGGAGGCGCGGAGGGCACCCCGGCGGCCGACCGCCGGGGGCCGAGAAGGGAGGTACCACTGCCCGGCCAGCGCCGCAGTCATCCGACGGCGGGCCCCGGCGCAGCGCCACAGCTGCGCTCGGCCCCACTGACCGCCGATCCGCAGGGCGGCCGGGTCGCCGACCTGGCGCCGCGACGGCGCTGAGCGCTGGGAACCGCGGGGTCCCAGCCGCTCGGACGCGCTTCAGTACGTCGCTTTACGTCGCTGTACGCCGCTCACAGCCGGGTTCGTACGCCGTCGCTCACCGGCCGGCCTTCAGGCCGGTCAGCGTGAGCGTCAGCAGCCGGTCGGCCAGTTCCGGGTCGTCCGGCGACTCCTCGGCGGCCAGCGCGATGCCGTTGGTCAGCTGCATCAGGTCGCGGATGTCCACATCGGGCCGCACGGCGCCGGACCGCTGGGCGCGGGTGAGCAGCACGCCGCCCGCCTCCCGCATCGGCCGGCTGCACCGTGCCAGCCCGGAGCTCTCGTCGGCCGGCGCCGCCATCAGCGCGCGCGACAGGCCGCGGTAGGTACTGGCGTGCGTGATGATCGCGCGCAGCCACTCCACGAGCGCCGTGCAGGGCTGCGGCGCGTCCCCCAGCTCCCGCGCGCGGGTCAGCAGGGCGTCCACCTCCCCCTGGAAGACGGCGCCCATCAGCGCGGTGCGGTTGGGGAAGTGGCGGTAGAGCGTCCCGATGCCGACGCCGGCACGGCGCGCGATGTCCTCCAGCGAGGTGTCCGTGCCGCGCTCGGTGAAGGCCGTACGCGCCTCCGCCAGCAGCCGGTCGTAGTTCCGGCGCGCGTCGGCACGCATGGGGCGTGCGGAATCGGTGTGCGCCGTCTCGGTGGCCATCGCCGTCCTTCCTGTACCTGCCCGTCCGTAGGCAGGGCTCACCTCAACGGTATCGGGTGGCCGTGGTGTCCGGCCGGGCTGCCGCAGGGGCCCCATACGACGCGAGGAGCGCCCGGCTCGGCCGGCCGGGCGCCCCTCACTCGCGTACGACGGTCCTGCCGTCCGCGCTCAGTCCTCGATCCGGCGGATCAGTCCTTGATCTCGCAGATCACGGCGCCGGAGGTGACGGAGGCGCCGACCTCGGCGGACAGGCCCTTGACGGTGCCGGAGCGGTGGGCGTTCAGCGGCTGTTCCATCTTCATGGCCTCCAGGACGACGACCAGGTCGCCCTCCTTGACCTCCTGGCCCTCCTCCACCGCGATCTTCACGATGGTGCCCTGCATCGGCGAGGCGAGCGCGTCGCCGGAGGCGGCGGAGCCGGACTTCTTGGCGGCCTTGCGCTTGGGCTTGGCGCCCCCGGCCACCGCGGCGCGCGCCAGCGGCATGCCCAGCGAGGCCGGGAGGGAGACCTCCAGGCGCTTGCCGCCGACCTCGACCACGACGGTCTCGCGGGTGTCGGTCTCGGCCTCGTCGGCGCCGGGCGCCGCGAACGGCTTGATGTCGTTGACGAACTCGGTCTCGATCCAGCGGGTGTGGACCTGGAACGGCTCGGTGGAGCCGGTCAGCTCCGGCGCGAACGCCGGGTCCTTGACGACCGTCCGGTGGAAGGGGATGGCGGTGGCCATGCCCTCCACGGTGAACTCGTCCAGGGCGCGGGCCGCGCGCTGCAGCGCCTGCTGGCGGGTGGCACCGGTAACGATCAGCTTGGCCAGCAGGGAGTCCCAGGCCGGGCCGATGACGCTGCCGGACTCCACGCCCGCGTCCAGGCGCACGCCCGGGCCGGCCGGGGCCTCGAACTTGGTGACCGTGCCGGGCGCCGGCAGGAAGCCGCGGCCGGGGTCCTCGCCGTTGATGCGGAACTCGAAGGAGTGGCCGCGCACCGGCGGGTCGTCGTAGCCCAGCTCCTCGCCGTCCGCGATGCGGAACATCTCGCGGACCAGGTCCAGCCCGGTGACCTCCTCGGTGACCGGGTGCTCGACCTGCAGACGGGTGTTGACCTCCAGGAAGGAGATCGTGCCGTCCTGGCCGACCAGGAACTCACAGGTGCCCGCGCCCTCGTAGCCGGCCTCCTTGAGGATGGCCTTGGACGCCCGGTACAGCTCGGCGTTCTGCTCCTGCGTCAGGAACGGCGCGGGCGCCTCCTCCACCAGCTTCTGGTGGCGGCGCTGCAGCGAGCAGTCACGCGTGGAGACCACCACGACGTTGCCGTGCTTGTCGGCCAGGCACTGGGTCTCCACGTGGCGCGGCCGGTCCAGGTAGCGCTCCACGAAGCACTCCCCGCGGCCGAAGGCGGCGACCGCCTCGCGCACCGCGGAGTCGTACAGCTCGGGAACTTCCTCCAGGGTGCGGGCGACCTTCAGGCCGCGGCCGCCACCGCCGAAGGCCGCCTTGATGGCGATCGGCAGCCCGTGCTGCTCGGCGAAGGCGACGACCTCGTCCGAGCCGGAGACCGGGTCGGAGGTGCCGGCCACCAGCGGGGCGCCGGCGCGCTGGGCGATGTGCCTCGCTGCGACCTTGTCGCCCAGGTCGCGGATGGCCTGCGGCGGCGGGCCGATCCAGATCAGCCCGGCGTCCAGCACGGCCTGGGCGAACTCGGCGTTCTCGGAGAGGAAGCCGTAGCCGGGGTGGATGGCATCCGCGCCCGAATCGGCGGCCGCGGCAAGGACCTTGGCGATGTCCAGGTAGCTGGTGGCAGGAGTGTCACCGCCCAGGGCGTAAGCCTCATCCGCCGCACGGACGTGCAGGGCATCCCGGTCAGGGTCGGCGTAGACGGCTACGCTCCCGATCCCGGCGTCCCGGCATGCCCGGGCCACGCGGACAGCGATTTCGCCACGGTTGGCGATGAGCACCTTGCGCACGATGGCTCCCTCCTCGAAACAAGCTGAGTTTAGGGACTGACGACACCACGTGCCGAGTCGCCCCTGAGGGTGAGCTTCCCCACAAGGCGCCGGTGTCCGGCGCGAGCCACGCGCCGAAGTCCCCTGCATTCCAGGGTATGCCCGGAATCCCGGGCGCACGACGGAGACCTGGTGTGGGCAAGGTCTCGGTTGACCCGACTTCCCTACGGCGCGGTTTCTTTGTGGAGACCCTACGAATGGCGGAACGAAACTTTGCCGGGTGGGTGTCGGGTGCGACGCACGGGAAGCCCGCTTGCCGCACACCCCTTGTCCTGTCTATTACCCAGCAGTAGCGTGCACCCGTCTTCTGTACTCGCGGTAACAGGCGCGCGAACGCGCCGGACAACAGCGGAAGTGGGTGGGTGCGGTGGCGGCACGCAGGCCGGTGGCCGTGGTGACGGCGGTGGTACTGGTCCTGGAAGCGGCCGGGATCGTGCTGCTCAACTGGATCCTGAGCGTCTTCGTCGACAAGCAGCAGATGTCGATGGCGGGCCTCAAGACACACGCGATGGCGGCCGGGGCGTGGATCGGCGGCCTCGTCTTCGGGCTCTACCTGCTGTTCTGCGCGTACCTCGCGCTGCGCTGCGCGATCCGCGACCGCGCGCCCGGCGGCTTCGCCCGCGTCGTACTGATCGGCTGCGCGGTGATCCACGGCGTGGTCGGCGCGTTCACGGTCGGCCTGGTCGGCTGGACCGCGTTCATCGGCGCGATGGTCGTCCTCGGCCTGCTCATCTTCACCCTGCTGGCGTACGCCCCGACGACGGGGACCGCCGAACCGGCGGGCGGTCCCGAATCGGCCGGCGGTCCCGAGCCGGCCGCTACCCCCACAGCTCCGTGATCCCGACCCCCAACTCCGCCAGTTGGCGGCGGAGGAGGGGCAGGGAGAGGCCGATGACGTTGCCCGGGTCGCCGTCGATGCCGTCGATGAAGGGGGCCGAGCGGCCGTCGAGGGTGAAGGCGCCCGCGACGTACAGCGGTTCGCCGCTGGCCACGTAGGCGGCGATCTCCGCGTCGGACGGCTCGCCGAAGCGGACCGTGGTGGCGGCGGTCGCCGAGACCCGGCGGCCGCTCTCCGTGTCGATGACGCAGTGCCCGGTCTGCAGCACGCCCGACCGGCCGCGCATCGACTTCCAGCGCGCCGTGGCGTCCTCGGCGTCGGCCGGCTTGCCCAGCGCGCGCCCGTCCAGCTCCAGTACGGAGTCGCAGCCGACGACCAGAGCGCCGGCGGCCTCCGTGCGCCGGGCCACGGCGTCGGCCTTGGCCTCGGCCAGTACGCGGGCCAGCTCGCCCGGGGTGTCGGCGGACAGCGCGTCCTCGTCCACGCCGCTGACGATGACCTCGGGGGCCAGGCCGGCCTGGCGCAGCAGGCCGAGGCGGGCGGGGGACTGGGAGGCGAGCACGAGGCGGCGGGGCTGTTCGGTCATGCGGGTCATGGTAGGCCGAAAGGGTCAGGCGGAGGCCCTCACCCCAGGCGGGCCGAGATCTCCTCGGCGGCGGCCGTGACCGGGGTGACGGCGGCCTCGGCGATGTCCTGGCGGTGGGTGATCAGGTTGATGCCGGCCGGGCCGTCGGGGTGGGCGGTGCGGATCGGGGCCGCGACCGCGAAGGTGCCCGTCACCACCTCGCCCGCGGTCAGCGCGTACCCCCGCTCCCGGGCCTCGGTGACCCGGGCCGGCTCGCCGGCCGCCGGAGGGCCGCCCGCGAGCAGGGCGATGCCGGCCGCGCCGCGGTCCAGGGGGTCGCGGTTGCCGACGCGGTAGGAGAAGCGCGGGCCATGCGTGGCGGGTTCGACGACCGTGACGGCCACCGCCGCGTCGTCGTCGCGCACGACCAGGCAGGCGGTCGCCTCCAGTTCGTCGGCCAGCCGGCGCAGCACCTGTTCGGCGACCTCCCGCAGCCGCGGCCGCACCTGCTCGGCGAGCCCCACCAGGTCGGCGCCGACCCGGTAGCGCGCCTCGTCGTCCCGTACCGCGAAGTGCTGGCGTACCAGGGACATCAGCAGCCGGTACGCGACCGAGCGGTGCACGCCCAGTGCGGCGGCGATCTCGGTCGCGGTCATCCCGTGCGGTGCGCCGGCGATCAGGCGGAGCGCGCGCAGCCCGCGTTCCAGCGTCTGGGACCCCTCGGCGGGGCGCGGCTCGTCCATTCCCACCTGCTCAGTCTTCCATGCCGTCAGGGCCGGCCCGGCGAGCCGGCCGGCGGGCTATTGACAGGCGTGCGGTGCGCGGCCACAGTCGGTGACGCGTTCGGATATCAGTGAGCAGTGTCCGTTATTTGCAACGCATCCGCTCCGAGGGTGCGAGGAGGGGGCGCTCGACCCCATGCCGTACTACCGTCGCGCCGGCGAGGTCCCGGCCAAGCGGCACACCCAGCACCGCCGTCCCGACGGCGGTCTGTACTACGAGGAGCTGATGGGCGAGGAGGGCTTCTCCTCCGACTCCTCGCTGCTCTACCACCGGGCGATCCCCTCGGCGATCACCGGCAGCCGGGCCTGGGAGCTGCCCGACCTCACCACCGTCGCCAACCACCCCCTCAAGCCCCGGCACCTGAAGCTGCCCGCGCTCTTCGCGGCCGCCGACCCGGCCGCCACGGACGCGGTCACCGGGCGCCGCCTGCTGCTCGGCAACGAGGACGTGCGGATCGGTTACGTCGTGGCGGGCGCGGTCTCGCCGCTGTACCGGAACGGCGTCGGCGACGAGTGTGTGTACGTGGAGAGCGGTACGGCCCGGCTGGAGACCGTCTTCGGCGTGCTGGACGCGGGGCCCGGCGACTACCTCGTCATCCCGCGAGCCACCACCCACCGCTGGGTGCCCACCGGGGACGCGCCGCTGCGCGCGTACTGCGTCGAGGCGAACAGCCACATCGCCCCGCCGGCCCGCTACCTGTCCCGGTACGGGCAGCTGCTGGAGCACGCCCCGTACTGCGAGCGGGATCTGCGCGGGCCCGAGGGGCCGCTGCTCGTCGAGGCGGCGGAGGAGGGGGAGGCGGAGGTTCTGGTCAAGCACCGCGGGCCGGGGCCCGGCGGGCTGGCCGGATCGGTACTGACCTACCCCACCCACCCCTTCGATGTGGTGGGCTGGGATGGCTGTCTGTACCCGTACGCCTTCAGCGTCCACGACTTCGAGCCGCTGACGGGGCGGGTGCACCAGCCGCCGCCCGTCCACCAGGTCTTCGAGGGGCACAACTTCGTGATCTGCAACTTCGTGCCGCGCAAGGTCGACTACCACCCGCTGTCGATCCCGGTGCCGTACTACCACTCCAACGTCGACTCCGACGAGGTCATGTTCTACTGCGGCGGCGACTACGAGGCACGCAAGGGCTCCGGCATCGGGCAGGGCTCGGTGTCGCTGCACCCGGGCGGGCACGCGCACGGCCCGCAGCCCGGCGCCTACGAACGCAGCATCGGCGCGGAGTTCTTCGACGAACTGGCCGTCATGGTCGACACCTTCCGCCCGCTCGGTCTCGGCGAGGGCGGTGCCGCCTGTGAGGACGAGGGGTATGCCTGGACGTGGGCCGGTGGCCACGGACCTCTGGAGGCGTGAGCGATGACCGTATCCGCGTTGTACGAACGGCTCGTGGACGATGCCGGGCTCTTCCCGCCCGAGCAGCTGGAGATGGCCGCCGCGGTCGCCCGGCACCGTGCCGACGCGGCGGCCGGCGATCCGCGGCTCAGCCACCGGTTCCTGTGCCCGGCGGGGCGGCTGCCGGAGCTGTCGGCGGCGCTGGGCGAGGAGGACCGCTTCCGGGTGGGGCTGATCAGTCCGCTGGAGTGGGGCGCGCTGGTCGACGCGCACCGCCGGCTCGCCGCCGACGGCCGGCTGCGGCTGGTGGCACTGGAGGGCCCGGCGCCGGAGGCGCCCGACCTGGTCACGGCCGTCCGGCAGGCCGCCGACGCGCTCAAGAACCTGCCGTACGGGCCGCCGCCCGGCTTCCCCCAGTACGTCGAGATCCCGCTCACGGACGGGTGGGAGGCCGCCCTCGACGAGCTGGGCGCCGCCGGGCTCGCCGCCAAGGTGCGCTGCGGCGGCGTCCGTCCCGAGCTGTTCCCCGCGACCGAGCAGCTGGCGGTGTTCGTGTCCGCGTGCGTGCGGCGCGGGCTGCCCTTCAAGGCCACCGCCGGGCTGCACCACGCCGTGCGGTACCGCGACGCGCGCACCGGCTTCACCCACCACGGCTTCCTCAACCTGCTGCTGGCGGTCTGCCGGGCGGCGGACGGCGCCGCGCCCGACGGCGTCGAGGCCGTGCTGCGGTCCACCGATCCCGTCGCGCTGGCCGCCGAGGCCCGCGCGGTGACCCCGGCCCTCGCCGCGCGTACCCGCGCGGTGTTCGCGGGGTACGGCTCGTGCAGTACCCGCGAACCACTGGAAGACCTGCGGGCCATGGGCCTGACCGGCCCCGGCCCCTCCACCGACACCCCCACCGACAGGGAGCTGGACGCATGACGACCCGATCCTGGGTGCCCGTACCGGAGCACTCCGACTTCCCCGTGCAGAACCTGCCGTACGGGATCTTCTCCCGCGCGGGGGAGCCGCCGCGGGCCGGCGTGGCGATCGGCGAGCACGTCCTGGACCTGTCACGGCTCGGCGCGGACGCCGGACTCCCGTACGCGGAGGACTTCGCGGCGCCGACCCTGAACCCCTTCATGGCGCGCGGCCGGGAGGCGTGGCGTGCGGTGCGGGCCCGGCTGACCGAGCTGCTGACCGACGCGCGCCACCGGGCCGCCGTCGAGCCGCATTTGGTGCCGCGGGACGCGGTGACCCTGCACCTGCCGTTCGAGGTCGCCGACTACGTCGACTTCTACGCGTCCGAGCACCACGCGTCCAACGTGGGCCGGGTCTTCCGCCCGACGCAGCCGCCGCTCACCCCGAACTGGAAGCATCTGCCGATCGGTTACCACGGCCGCGCGGGCACGGTCGTGGTCTCCGGGACCCCGGTCGTGCGGCCGTGCGGCCAGCGCAAGGCCCCCGACGCCGAGGCGCCCGGCTTCGGCCCGTCGGTCCGGCTGGACATCGAGGCCGAGGTCGGCTTCGTCGTCGGTACGCCGTCCGAGCTGGGCCGCCCGGTGGCCGCGGCGGACTTCGCCGACCATGTCTTCGGCGTCGTCCTGGTCAACGACTGGAGCGCGCGCGACATCCAGGCGTGGGAGTACGTGCCGCTGGGCCCGTTCCTCGGCAAGTCCTTCGCGACCTCGGTGTCCCCGTGGGTGGTGCCGCTGGAGGCGCTGGAGGCGGCGCGGGTGGCGCCGCCGGCGCAGGACCCGGAGCCGCTGCCGTACTTGCGTACGGACGAGCCGTGGGGCCTGGACCTGGCGATCGAGGTGGCGTGCAACGGCGAGGTGGTCTCCCGGCCGCCGTTCCGCACCATGTACTGGACGGCCGCCCAGATGCTCGCCCATATGACCGTCAACGGCGCGAGCCTGCGCACCGGCGACTTCTACGCCTCAGGGACGGTCTCGGGCCCGGACCCCGACCAGCGCGGCTCGTTCCTCGAACTGGGCTGGAACGGCACCGAACCGGTCAAGCTCGCCGACGGCTCCACCCGCGCCTACCTCGCCGACGGCGACACCGTCACGCTCCGTGCCACGGCGCCGGGCCCCGACGGCACCCGCCTCGGCTTCGGCGAGGTCACGGGCACGGTACGGCCGGCGCACGGCGCGGCGGGATCAGCCCGACAGGCCGAGCAGCAGCAGTAAAAGCACCGCGGCCACCGCCAGCACGATGCCGGCCCGACGGAGCATGGCCTCGGCCTTGCGCAGCTCCTCGGAGGGATCGTCGGGCGGATCGGACCACAGCATGCTTCCGATCGTGCGCTTCTCGCCGCGGCGGCGCCTGAGTACGCGTACTCAAGCGCCGCCGCGACGTCGACCGGTCAGCGCGGCCAGAAGCTGGTACGCCAGGCGCGCGGGCCCGGGTGCGGAATCCGTCGCGGTACGAGGGACGCCGGGTCGGACCACTCCTCGCCCTGGTCCCGGCCGCCGGGCGCGGCGGCAGCGGCGGCCGCCGCGCGGGCTTGGACCACCGCGACTGCGGCGGCCAGCTCCTCTGGTGTCGGGTTGCCCCGCAGGACCTTGATCACCGTCAGCCTCCTTGCAGCAGTGGATTCACAGCAGTCGATCCCGGCGTCTCTACAGCGGGATGTTGCCGTGCTTCTTCGGGGGCAGCTGCTCGCGCTTGTTGCGCAGCGTGCGCAGGCCGCGGACGATGTGCCGGCGGGTCTCGGACGGCATGATCACCGCGTCGACGTAGCCTCGCTCGGCCGCCGCGTAGGGGTTGAGGAGGGTGTCCTCGTACTCGGCGATCAGCTCCTGGCGCTTGGCCTCCTGCGCGGCGGGGTCCTCGATGGCGGCGAGGGTGCGCCGGTGCAGGATGTTGACCGCGCCCTGCGCGCCCATCACCGCGATCTGGGCGGTGGGCCAGGCGAGGTTGAGGTCGGCGCCCAGGTGCTTGGAGCCCATGACGTCGTACGCGCCGCCGAACGCCTTGCGCGTGATGACCGTGATCAGCGGGACGGTGGCCTCGGCGTAGGCGTAGATCAGCTTGGCGCCGCGGCGGATGATGCCGTCCCACTCCTGGTCGGTGCCGGGCAGGAAGCCGGGCACGTCCACGAAGGTCAGGACGGGGATGTTGTAGGCGTCACAGGTGCGCACGAAGCGGGCGGCCTTCTCGGACGCCTTGATGTCCAGCGTGCCGGCGAACTGCATCGGCTGGTTGGCGACGATGCCCACCGAGTGGCCCTCCACGCGGCCGTAGCCGGTGACCATGTTCGGCGCGTACAGCGCCTGGACCTCCAGGAACTCGCCGTCGTCCAGCACATGTTCGATGACGGAGAGCATGTCGTAGGGCTGGTTGGCGGAGTCCGGGATCAGCGTGTCCAGCTCGCGGTCGTGGTCGCTGGTCTCCAGGTCCGCTTCCTCGGGGAAGGAGGGCGGCTCGGAGAGGTTGTTGGAGGGCAGGTAGGACAGCAGCGCCTTGATGTACTCGACGGCGTCCTTCTCGTCCCCTGCCATGTGGTGGGCCACGCCGGAGGTGGCGTTGTGGGTGCGGGCGCCGCCCAGCTCCTCCATGCCGACGTCCTCGCCGGTGACGGTCTTGATGACGTCGGGCCCGGTGATGAACATGTGCGAGGTCTGGTCGACCATGACCGTGAAGTCGGTGATGGCGGGGGAGTACACCGCGCCGCCCGCGCAGGGCCCGACGACCAGGGAGATCTGCGGGATCACACCCGACGCGTGGGTGTTGCGGCGGAAGATCTCGCCGTACGCGCCGAGCGAGACCACGCCCTCCTGGATGCGCGCGCCGCCCGAGTCGTTGATGCCGATGACCGGACAGCCGTTCTTCAGCGCGAAGTCCATCACCTTCACGATCTTCTCGCCGAACACGCCGCCCAGCGCGCCGCCGAAGACCGTGAAGTCCTGCGAGAACACCGCCACCGGGCGCCCGTCGACGGTGCCGTAGCCGGTGACCACGCCATCGCCGTAGGGGCGGTTCTCCGCCATGCCGAAGTCGGTGGAGCGGTGCCGCGCGAACTCGTCCAGCTCGACGAAGGATCCTTCGTCCAGCAGCAGGTCGATCCGCTCACGGGCGGTCAACTTGCCCTTCGCGTGCTGCTTTTCCACCGCGCGCGCGGAACCGGCGTGCGTGGCTTCTTCGATGCGTCGCTGAAGATCGGCCAGCTTGCCCGCGGTGGTGTGACTGCCTGAATTGTTCAAAGCGGTTGCTTCCGGCTCGGACATCGGGATGCGGCTCCTGCTCGTCCTGGACTGGTGCTCGTACGGGGTGCGCTTCGCTCAGGGGTTGGCTACCGATTCGTAGCGTATCCGCGGCACTGCTCAGCGGCACTGCGTCGTTGGCCACACTCCGGGGCCCCAAAGCCTCCTAGGCTGGGCACCATGACGCCTCAACCTCCCGTAAACCCCGAAGGCCCTGGAAACCCGGGAAATGCTGACAAAGGCCGTGGCGGCCGGTGGACCGACCTCGACCGCCCCCCGCTGAACGCGACGGCGCTGCGCACGGCCCTCGTACGCCCCGGCTCCCTGTGGACCTCCCTGGACGTGGTCCAGGTCACCGGCTCCACCAACACCGACCTGGCGGGCCGCGCGGCCAAGGGTGAGGCGGCGGCGGGCAGCGTGCTCGTCGCGGAGGAGCAGTCGGCGGGCCGCGGCCGGCTGGACCGCCAGTGGTCCGCGCCGCCCCGCTCCGGGCTCTTCTTCTCCGTGCACCTCAAGCCCGAGGTGCCCACGGACCGGTGGGGCTGGCTGCCGCTGCTGGCCGGCGTCGCCACCGCCACCGCGCTCTCCCGCGCGGCCGGCGTGGACACCGCGCTGAAGTGGCCCAACGACCTCCTCGTCACGGTCGACGGGGAGGAGCGCAAGGCGGGCGGCATCCTCGCCGAGGCGGCCGCCGGCGGCGTCGTCGTCGGCATCGGCCTGAACGTCTCGCTGCGCGCCGACGAGCTCCCGGTGCCCGGCGCCGGCTCGCTCGCCCTGGCCGGCGCGCAGGGCACCGACCGGGACCCGCTGCTGCGTGCCGTACTGCGCTCGCTGGAGCAGTGGTACGGCGACTGGCAGGCGGCCGGCGGCGACCCGGCGGCCTGCGGGCTGCAGGAGGCGTACGCGGCGGGCTGCGCGACACTCGGCCGCACGGTCCGCGCGCTGCTCCCGGGCGACCGGGAGATCCGCGGCGAGGCGGTGGCGCTGGACGGCGACGGACGGCTGGTTCTGGCCACCGCCGACGGCGTACAGCTGCCGGTAGCGGCGGGCGACATCGTCCACCTGCGGCCGGCGGGCGAAGCGGAGTAACGGGACACCGCAGATCAGGGAAATGGACCGGAGCGGAGCGACGGGAGACGCCGAGTGGTTCTTGACGACATTCCACACCTGCGAATGGTGCGCTATGTGTGGAATGGGAGAGTGAGCCAGAGCACACCTGCCGTATCGTTGACGCGATCGGCCCGGCAGCGGGCCGCGGGCGAACAGTGATCGGAAGGGCAGTGCGCAGGGATCGGAAGAGGAGGGCGCGGTGACCCTCGACGACTCGGGCGCATCACCGCGCGACGCGGAAGCGGTACCGCGTGACGCCGACACCGCCGACGGCTCCGACGGGGAGTCCGGCGACGACACCATCGCCATCCGCCTGGAACAGCTGATCCTCGGCTCCGAACGGCGCTACACGCCGTTCCAGGCGGCCCGCAGCGCCGGCGTCTCCATGGACCTGGCCTCCCGTTTCTGGCGGGCCATGGGCTTCGCCGACATCGGCCAGGTCAAGGCGCTCACCGAGGCCGACGTGCTGGCCCTGCGCCGGCTCTCCGGCCTGGTGGAGGCCGGACTGCTGAGCGAGGCGATGGCCGTACAGGTCGCCCGCTCGACCGGGCAGACCACCGCCCGGCTCGCCGACTGGCAGATCGACTCCTTCCTGGAGGGCCTGACCGAGCCGCAGGACTCGGGCCTGACCCGTACGGAGATCACCTACCCGCTGGTCGAGCTGCTCCTTCCCGAGCTGGAGGAGTTCCTGGTCTACGTCTGGCGCCGGCAGCTCGCCGCCTCGACCGGCCGCGTCGTGCAGGCCCAGGACGACGCCGAGATGGTCGACCGGCGGCTCGCCGTCGGCTTCGCCGACCTGGTCGGCTTCACCCGCCTCACCCGCCGCCTGGAGGAGGAGGAACTGGGCGAGCTGGTCGAGGCGTTCGAGACCACGGCTGCCGACCTGGTCGCCGCGCACGGCGGCCGGCTCATCAAGACCCTGGGCGACGAGGTGCTGTACTCGGCCGACGACGCGGGCACCGCGGCGGAGATCGGGCTGCGCCTCATCGAGACCATGAGCCACGACGACACCATGCCCGAGCTGCGGGTGGGCATCGCCTTCGGCACGGTCACGACCCGCATGGGCGACGTCTTCGGCAACACGGTGAACCTCGCCAGCCGGCTCACGTCCATAGCGCCGAAGGACACCGTCCTGGTCGACGAGGCGTTCGCCGAGGAGCTGAGCCGGACCGGCGAGGCCCCGGTCTCCGAGGCCGAGGCGGCAGCGGCGGAAAAGGAGGGCGACGGCCCGGTCCCCGCGTACCGCTTCGCACTCCAGCCCATGTGGCAACGCCCGGTCCGCGGCCTGGGCGTGGTCGAGCCGTGGCTGCTGACGCGCCGGTCTTCGAGGCCCTGACGCCCGGTGCGGCCGGCCCGCCCGGTTACGATCGCCGCGTAAGCGACCGTTAACCGGGAGGGGCGGCCCCCATGGGCGACCAGCAGGAACAGCGATACGGCGACTTCGTGGCGGTCCGGCGACACGGCGAGAACGTCGCCGAACTCGCCATGGACCGCCCCAAGGCCATGAACGCCGTCTCCACGGCCATGGCACAGGCGCTGACCGCCGCCTGCGACGCCCTCGCCGCCGACCGCACCGTACGCACCGTCGTCCTCACCTCCACCCACGACCGCGCCTTCTGCGTCGGCGCCGACCTCAAGGAGCGCAACTCCTTCACCGACGCCGACCTGATGCGCCAGCGCCCGTACACCCGCGCCGCCTACACCGGCGTACTGGAGCTGCCGATGCCCACCATCGCGGCCGTGCACGGCTTCGCGCTCGGCGGCGGCTTCGAGCTGGCGCTCTCCTGCGACCTGATCGTGGCCGACCCGACCGCCGTCGTGGGCCTCCCCGAGGTCTCGGTCGGCGTGATCCCCGGGGGCGGCGGTACGCAGCTGCTGCCGCGCCGGGTCGGCGCGGCCCGGGCGGCCGAGCTGGTCTTCACCGCGCGCCGCGTCGAGGCCGCCGAGGCCGCCGAGTTGGGCCTGGTCGACCAGCTCGTCGGCGCGGGCGAGGACCGTACGCAGGCGCTGGAGCTGGCCGCGCGCATCGCCCGCAACTCCCCGGTCGGGCTGCGCGCCGCCAAGCGCGCCATGCGCCTGGGGCACGGCCTGGACCTGCGGACCGGGCTGGACCTGGAGGACGGCGCCTGGCGCAGCGTCGCGTTCTCCGGCGACCGGGCCGAGGGCGTGGCCGCCTTCAACGAGAAGCGGACGCCGGACTGGCCGGGGGAGTGACCCCGGGCCCTCTCCCTAGCAATCCGTAACCCCATAAGGGGCGGACCGTGGCAAACCTTCCTACTCTGTAAGGTCAAGGTGCGCCTACGGTTACGGATTGTGAGGATCAGTGACGGGCGAGGCTGCGGGCGGGAGCGAATACGGGTGCGACGCCCGGCTGCGGGCCGTCGTGGCGCTCGCGCAGGCCATGGCCGCGGCGCACCACCCCAAGGAGTCGGCACGCGCCGCGGCGCACGGCGCGTGCCGGGCGCTGGGCGGCTCCTTCGCCGCGGTCTCCGTCTGGGAGCGTCAGCTCGGCCGGCTCCGGGTCCTGGTGAACGTCGGCGACCTGGCCGACGGCGAGCAGGAGTACCCGGACGACGAGTCCTACCCGGTGCACCAGTTCCCCGAGATCGTCGGCTTCCTGCACGAGCGGTGGGCCGGCGGCGGCGAGCCCGACGCCTGGGTGGAGACCGCCGACGGGCCGCACGAGGACGGCTCGTACTGCCACCAGCGCGTGGCCGCGCTGCGCCGCCGCGGCCGGGGCAGCTGCGTGGTGGCGCCGATCGTGCTGCACGGCCGCGCCTGGGGCGAGCTGTACGTGGCCCGGCCGCGCGGCGCGCCGGTCTTCGGCCGGAACGACGCGGACTTCGCCACCGTCCTGGCCGCGGTGGCGGCGGCCGGCATCGCGCAGACCGAGCGGCTGGCCGAGGCCCGCAGGCTGGCCTTCACCGACGCGCTGACCGGCCTGGCGAACCGGCGCGCGGTCGACATGCGGCTGGACGAGGCGCTGGAGCGGCACCGGGCCGACGGCACGGTCGTCAGCCTGGCGGTCTGTGACCTCAACGGTCTGAAGCGGGTGAACGACACCCAGGGGCACGCGGCGGGCGACCGCCTGCTGGAGCGGTTCGGGTCGGTGCTGTCCCTGTGCGGCGCGATACTGCCGGGCACCCTCGCGGCCCGCCTCGGCGGCGACGAGTTCTGCCTGCTCGCGGTCGGGCCGCCGGCCGGGGACGTGGTGCGGGCCGCGTCGGAATTGTGCCGCCGCGCGGGCGCGTTGGACCTCGGTGAGGGCGTGGCGGTCGGCGTCGCCTCCACCGGCGACCCGGTCGGCGAGGTGCGGTCGGCGCGCCGCCTCTTCCGGCTGGCGGACGCCGCGCAGTACCGCGCCAAGGCGGCCCGTTCGCCGGGCCCGGTGGTGGCGGGCCGGGACGGCGGCGAGGACGACCCGGTGGTCCG
>NZ_JBEPFC010000025.1:0-61825 GCF_040301705.1 Streptomyces sp. NPDC000151
GCCGGGGCCGCGCGCCGGCGGGCGGCGGGCGCCGATTAAAGTCGGGGGCATGCCCCACAGCCCCACTGCGCGCAGCCGCGCCGCCGCGCGGAGGTCCCGGTGATCGACGCGCTGACGGTCGCGGTCGGCGTGACCGCCCTCGTACTGGCCGCCTGGTGCGGCTTCGCCGCGTACCGCGACGAACCGACCAAGGACTGGCACTTCATCGGGATGGCCGTCGTCTCGCTGCTCGCGCTCGTGCAGCTGGTGACCGGCATCGTGAAGCTGGCGGGCGGCGAGAAGCCGGACGACGGTACGGCGATCTTCCTGGCGTATCTGATCGGTGCCGCCGCGTGCGTGCCCGCCGCCGGGTTCCTGTCGCTGTCGGAGCGGACCCGCTGGGGTTCGGTGACCGTCGCGGCGGGCGCCGTGGTGCTGGCCGTGCTGGAAGTACGGCTGTACGACATCTGGGGAGGCGGCCATGGCTGAGCCCGCGACGACCACCACTGAGAGCGCCGGGACGCCCGCCGAGGGGGGCCGCCGCTCGCTGGGCACGGGCCCCGGCCGGCTGCTGGTCTGGCTGTACGGCGTCTTCACCGTCGGCGCCGGCTCGCGGGCCGTGTACCAGCTGATCGCCCAGTACGACCGGGCGCCGCTGTCGTACGTCCTGTCGGCCGGCTCCGCCGTGGTGTACGCGGTCATCCTGTTCTCGCTGGTACGCGGCGGGGAGACGGCGCGCAGGGTGGGCCTGGCCTGCTGCTGCCTGGAGCTGCTGGGCGTGCTCGGCGTCGGCACCTGGACGCTGCTGGAGCCGTCCGCCTTCCCCGACACCACGGTCTGGTCGGGGTACGGCTACGGCTACCTCTTCATTCCGGTCTTCCTGCCGGTCACCGGGCTGCTCTGGCTGCGCCGCGGCCGCCGCGCCGGCTGACCACTCGCTCGTACCGCCGCGGGCCCGCACGTGCGACTGCACGTACGGGCCCGCGGCGTCGGTACGGGGAGGCTCAGGCGCTCGCCACGTAGGCCTGCGCCGACGCGTCCTTCTCCAGCGTGATCAGGCTGAGCCGGCGGCTGACCTCTTCGGTGCCGACCTGGGCGTAGCCCCGGCTGCGGTACAGCCGGAGGTTGCCCTCGCTGCGGTGGCCGGTCAGCAGCCGGAAGCGGGTGACCGCGTGCTCGGTGGCCAGCCGCTCCTCGACGGCGGCCAGCAGCCGGCTGCCGAGTCCGTGCCGCTGCATCCGCGGATGCACGATCAGCTTGTCGATGGCGCCCACGCCGTCGGCGTCGACCGCACCGCGCACCGATCCGACGACCTCGTCGCCGAGGCGGGCGACCACCACGCACCCGTCGCGCATCTCCGCACGCAACTCATCGAACGTCTGCGTGAGCGGCTCGATCGAGTAGTCGTCGTACAGCGCGGCTTCGGACTGGTAGCACAGGTACTGCAGCTTGAGGATCTGCTCGGCGTCCTTGTCGGTCGCCGCAGAGATGGTCACGCTCATGCCCATGCGTGCTGGCCTCCCCTTTTCGGTTCGGTGAGCCCGGGCGCCATGAGGGTGTGGTGCGGCGCCCGGACGGATCTGCCCTGACTTGATGGCACCACGGGATGCGCGGCGCCGCCATGGCGGGGTCAACGCTCCTTTCCCCGGAGTTCAGGAACCCCAACCTCCGCCGTCAGCATTCTGCGCAGACATGCCAGACAACGGGAACGGAGCGGCCCCATGCTCCCCTGTGACATTCCCAACTCAGATGAGATCTCACGGTAGGTCGGATCGCTGCCCGACAACAGGGCGCGTACCAACTCCGGGCAGCGGCCCGGCAGTTGTCCGGCGACGGCGAGCAGTGCGCGGCGTCGCTCGGCATCCAGGGCCAGCGGCTCGGCGACCGCGCCGACGCTCGGCTGGGCGCTGATCGGGTCGTACGGGATCTCGCGGCGGGCGCGCCGCCGGGCGCCGCGCGCCTCGGCCCGTACCGCCCGGCGCAGCCAGCGCGCGGGCTCGGCCGGCGGACCGGCCATTCGGGTGTACCGCAGCAGGCGCGCCCACACGTCCTGCTCGATGTCCTCGGCCTCGGCCCCGGCGCCCGGCGCCTCGGCCGCCACCTCCGCGGCGAGGAGCGGGCGCAGCGCGGCGATCAGTTCACGGTCGCGGTCCGTCATGTCCGGGCGGACAGCGCCGGACGGCCCCGCGGTTGCCCCGCGTCAACGCTGTCCCGTCACGCGTGGGAGTACTGCGCCGGCCGGGCGACGCGCGGGCCGGGGTCACCACCCCGCGCCCGCCGTCGCCACCACACGCGCGGTCGGCGGTCAGCCCTTGCGGAACTCCGCGGCCACCAGCAGCGCCGTGTCCGGGTTGTCGGAGAACAGCCCGTCGATGCCGGTCGCGAAGAGCGCCTTGAAGTAGGCGAGGGAGTTGCCGTAGGCGTTCGGGTCGCTGCCCTTGCGCAGGTCCACGGGCAGGAAGGTGTTCTCGTTGCGGACCGTGTACGGGTGCAGGACCAGGCCCGCGTCGTGCGCGTCCTTGACCACCGAGGAGGGCGTGCCGAGCTTGCCGTCGGCGGTGCGCGGGATGATCACGGTGAGGTCCGGGCCGATGCCCTGCGCGAAGGAGGCGATCCAGCGCAGCCCTTCCGGCTTGACCAGGTCGGCGACGGTGCGCTTGTCACCGGCCTGCTTGAGGTCCCACGGCTGGTCCTTGAGCGTGCCGAGCAGCACGACCTTGGGACAGTCGACCAGCTTGTCCAGCCGCTGGATGCTGGTGGGCTCGAAGGACTGCAGGAAGTTCGGGGAGTCCTTCTTGTGGCGGCCGTACTGGCGCAGCAGCTTGGCCACCCGCTCCTCCAGGCCGAGCCCGATCCCCCGGAAGTACGTGGGGTGCTTGGTCTCGATGTGCAGCCAGATGCGGCGGCCGCGCTTGCGGCCCTCGCGCTCGGCCCACTGCAGTACTTCCTCGAACTCCGGCACCTGCCAGCGGCCGTCGTAGAGGGTGTTGTGCTGCCGGGTCTGCGGGATGCGCTCCTTGGCGCGCAGCGTCTTCAGCTCGGCGAGCGTGAAGTCCTCGGTGAACCAGCCGGTGAGCTTCACCCCGTCCACCGTCTTCGTCGTCTTGCGGCCCGCGAACTCCGGGTGGTCGGCGACGTCGGTGGTGGCGGTGATGTCGTTCTCGTGCCGGCAGACCAGGCGGCCGTCCTTGGTGGGGACGAGGTCCTGCTCGATCACGTCGGCGCCCATGTCCAGGGCGAGCTGGTAGGAGCCGAAGGTGTGCTCGGGGCGGTAGCCGCTCGCGCCGCGGTGGCCGACGACCAGGGGGACGGGCAGTTCACCGCCGCCGTGAGCGCCGTGCCCGCGCCCGGCCGCGGCCGCCGTTCCGGCCCCGCCGCCCAGCACCGCCGCTCCGGCGCCGAGCGCCGCAACGCTCAGTACGGTCCGCCGCCCGGGTCGCTGCGCCTTGTCCATATGTCCCCGACTCCTTGTGGTTCTGTGATGTGCCGCACCTGCCGGTGCGGGGCCGATCGTAGGCCCGTACAGCTTTACGGTGGGAGACATCCGACCGAACACGCGGGTGAACCTGTGTGACGTATGGGGGATTTTGGGGTCGCCCGGACGGGGCACGGGCGCCCGTCGTGCTCTGTGCGGTGTGCGGCATTCCACAGGTCAGCGGCGATCTCTTCCGGCCACTTACGAACATTCGTACGCATCATCGGTCCCGCAGGCGGTGTAGCCGCGGCCCCTGCGTTCTTCGCATGACGGCCCGGTTAACCACCCGTGACGCAGCGAAAGGGCGTGTCAACTCTGCGTATCGGCCCCATGAACCCGATGTGCGATCGAGGTTGAGCCGCGAGTATCGTCCTCACCTGCAGACTCCTGCAATGACCAGCCAAACCGGAGGGCCCGTTGTCCCGCATTCTGCTGAAGGCGACTCTCGGATTCGTCATGCGTGTCCTGTTCCGCCCGAAGGTCGAGGGCGTGGAGGGCATCCCAGGCAGCGGACCGGTGATCCTCGCCGGTAACCACGTGACGTTCATCGACTCGCTGTTCCTGTCGCTGATCGTGGAGCGGCAGATCAAGCGCCAGGTGTACTTCATCGCCAAGGACGACTACGTCAAGGGCAAGGGCGTCAAGGGACGCCTGATGGCCTGGTTCTTCACCACCGCCGGCATGATCCCGGTCGACCGGGACGGCGGGCACGGCGGCGTCGCCGCGCTGATGACCGGCCGCCGCGTGCTGGAGGAGGGCAAGGTCTTCGGCATCTACCCGGAGGGCACCCGCTCCCCCGACGGCCGTCTGTACCGGGGCCGTACCGGCATCGCCCGACTGACGCTGATGACCGGCGCGCCGGTCGTCCCCTTCGCACTGGTCGGTACCGACAAGGTGCAGCCCGGCGGCAAGGGCATGCCCCGCGTCGCGCCGGTGACCTGCCGCTTCGGTGCGCCGCTGGACTTCAGCCGGTACGACGGCATGGACCGCGACCGCTACGTCCTGCGCGCGGTCACCGACGAGGTCATGAGCGACGTGATGCGGCTGTCCGGCCAGGAGTACGTCGACGTGTACGCCACGAAGGCCAAGGCCGCCTGACGCAGCGTCACTTTCCGGAGCCCCCTGTCGCCGTCGGCGGCAGGGGGCCCGTTGTTTCGTGCTTCGGTGTCAGCGGCCGCTTGTTCCGTTGCCAGCGGCCGCTGTTCCGGTGTCAGCGGCCGCCCAGCGGGGCGCGGCGCGCGAGGACCTTGCGGTGGCTGATGCGCCAGCCGTCGGCGGACCGTACGACGGTGTCCTCGTACGTGACCGTCCCGCACGTGCCGTCCGCGTTGACGCCGATGCCCTTGGAGCGGGCGAGCACCCCGCCGTCCGCCGGCAGCTCGGCGAGGACGATGTTCGTGACGTGGTGGCCCACCGGAATGGCCTCGCCCAGCGCGAGCGCCGCCTCGCGAATGGCCCGCACGCCCTTCAGCGGCGGCTGCCCGAAGTCGCTGACGTCGTAGACGACGTCGGCGGTGAACAGCTCGTCCAGCCGGTGCAGCTCGCCCTCGTCGAACAGGTGCCCGTGCAGCGCGAGCAGCTCGGCGATGGCGGTGCGGTCCTCGGCGGCCAGTGCCATGACGGTCCTCCTCCGGAAGCGCGAAGTCCTGGCACGGCGCAGGCTACCGGCGCGGACGCGCACCCGGCCGTGGGGCACGCGCCGCGCTCTTCCGCGGCATCCGGACGGACCGCGTCAGTCGCCGCCCTCCAGCGTCCGGCCGCGCAGCAGTACCCACGCGGCGGCCGCTGCGGCCAGCGAGATGACGCCGCCGGCCACCGCCGCGGCCTCCATGCCGTCGGTGAACGCCCGCTGCGCGGCGTGCAGCAGCGCCTCGCCCGTACGGTGCGGCAGGTCGCCCGCCGTCTCGAACGCGCCGCCCAGTGACTCGCGCGCCTCGGTCACCGCGCCGGCCGGCACCCCTTCCGGCGCCGTGAAGTTGCGGTAGACGCCGGTGACCACCGAGCCGAGCAGCGCGATGCCCAGCGCGGAGCCCAGTTCGTACGCCGTCTCCGAGACCGCCGAGGCGGCGCCCGCCTGCTCCTTGGGCACGCTGGAGAGGATCACGTCGGCGGTGACGGTGAAGGAGAAGCCCGCGCCGACACCGACCACGAAGAGGATCGCGCCCAGCACCGGCGTCGCGGTGTCGGCGCTCACCCCGGCGCACGCACCGAGTCCGAGCCCCACCAGCACCAGCCCGCCGGACACCACCATCCGCACCGACAGCCGGCGCGCGACGGGGCCGGCCGCCAGCCCCGCGCCCATCGCGCCGACGGCGGCGGGCAGTTCGACCAGCCCCGCGTTGAGCGGCGAGCGCCCCTGCACCATCTGCAGGAACTGGGAGAAGAAGAACAGCAGCCCGGCCAGGCCCAGGATGGTCAGCAGGTCGGCGAGCACGGCGCCGGAGAAGCCCCGGTTGCTGAAGAGCTTCATGTCCAGTAGCGGCGTGGGCAGCCGCAGTTGGCGGCGTACGAAGCCGACGAGCGCGAGCACACCGATGACGCCCGCGACGACGACCCCGATCCCGACGCCGTGCGCCGCGGCCTCCTTGATCGCGTAGACCACGCCGACCATGCCGATCAGCGACAGCGCGACGCTGGTCAGGTCCCACGGCCCCGGCTCCGGATTGCGGGACTCCGGCAGCACCTTGATGCCGACGGCGACCAGGATCACCATCACCGGCAGGTTGATCAGGAAGACCGAGCCCCACCAGAAGTGGCCCAGCAGGAAGCCGCCGAGCACCGGCCCTACCGCGGTGCCCGCGGAGGCCGCCGCGCCCCAGACGCCGACGGCCAGGCTGCGCTCGCGGGGGTCGTGGAAGAGGTTGCGGATCAGCGCGAGGGTGGACGGCATCAACGTCGCACCGGCCACGCCCTGCAGCGCCCGCGCCGCGATCATCATCTCCGGCGTCGTCGCGTACGCCGCCAGCGCCGACATCGCGCCGAACGCCACCGACCCGGTCAGCAGCAGCTTCTTGCGCCCGATCCGGTCGCCCAGGCTGCCCATCGAGACCAGCAGGCCGGCGATGACGAACGAGTACACATCGCCGATCCACAGCAGCTCGGTGCCCGACGGGCGCAGGTCCTCACTGAGGAACGGCGCGGCCAGGCCCAGCACCGTGGCGTCGACGCCGACCAGCAGCACCGCGAGCACCAGCACGGCGAGCGCGAGCCAGCGCCCCGGACGCGGCGCTTCCACTGTCGTCCCCCCTGCCGCTCCCGCGGCCACGGCCCCGCTCATCGTGTGCTTTCCCTTCGTACGCCGCCGAGCAGCAGCTCGGCGATGGAGTGGTTGCGGTCGGCGCGGGCCAGCCGGCCCTCGTGCACCGACCAGGCGCCCGCACAGATCAGTCCGTACAGCGCCTCGGTCAGCCAGGCCGGGGTCAGGTCGATGCGGAAGGTCCCCTCTTCCTGCCCCCGCCGGAAGAGCGCGTGTATCCGGGCGTCGAGCGCCAGCCAGCCTTCGTTGATCTCCTCGCCCTCGAAGAGCTGGTTCTCGGTGTACAGGAAGGCCAGTACCCCGGCGACCGGCTCGAGCTCGCCGATCAGCCGGCGCAGCGCGGCCTCCGCGCCGCCCTCCTCCAGCCGGGCGTCGTCCAGCGCCCGCGCGGACTCCTCGATGCCCAGCTCCTCCAGCGCCCGGATCAACGCGTCCCGCCCCGCAAAGTGCCGGTGCAGCGTCGCCCGGCTGATCCCGGCGGCCCGCGCGATGTCATCCATCGAGGCGGTACTCCTCCGGGTGAGCAGCGCTGCGGCGTCCTTCAGTACGCGTTCTCTGTCCACGGCCATGAGACAGATGGTACGCGAATGAGACATCAATGTCTCACGGAAATGAGACGTCACTGTCTCAGCGACCCCATACCCGTCTCATCACCACCCACCATAAGCACACGAAAGCGGCCGCCGCCCGGTCGAGGAGACCGGACGGCGGCCGCTGCCGCGTACCGCGTGTTTACTTCTGCTTGGCCGTGGCCCACGCCTGCTGCGCAGCCAGGTCGGCCTTGACCTCGGCGAGCTGGACGGCGACCGCCGAGGGGGCCGTGCCGCCGCGGCCGCTGCGCGAGGCGAGTGCGCCGGGGACGTTGAGGACGGTCCGCACCTCGGGCGTCAGGTGCTCGGAGATCTTCGCGAACTGCTCGTCGGTGAGCTGGTCCAGCTCGATGCCCTGCGCCTCGCACTCCTTCACGCACTCGCCCGCGACCTCGTGCGCGACGCGGAACGGCACGCCCTGCTTGACCAGCCACTCCGCGATGTCGGTGGCGAGCGAGAAGCCGGCCGGGGCCAGCTCCGCCATCCGCTCGCGGTTGACGGTCAGCGTGGCCATCATGCCGGTGAAGGCCGGGAGCAGGATCTCCAGCTGGTCGCAGGAGTCGAAGACCGGCTCCTTGTCCTCCTGCAGGTCGCGGTTGTACGCGAGCGGGAGGGCCTTGAGCGTGGCCATCAGGCCGGTCAGGTTGCCGATGAGGCGGCCGGACTTGCCGCGCGCCAGCTCCGCGATGTCCGGGTTCTTCTTCTGCGGCATGATCGAGGAGCCGGTGGAGAAGGCGTCGTGCAGGGTCACGAAGGAGAACTCCTTCGTGTTCCAGATGATGACCTCCTCGGCGATCCGCGACAGGTCCACGCCGATCATGGCCGTGATGAAGGCGAACTCGGCGACGAAGTCACGCGACGCCGTGCCGTCGATGGAGTTGCCCACGCTGCCGTGCTCGAAGCCCAGGTCCTTGGCGACCGCTTCCGGGTCCAGGCCGAGCGAGGAGCCGGCCAGCGCGCCGGAGCCGTACGGCGAGACGGCCGTGCGGTCGTCCCACTGACGCAGCCGCTCGGCGTTCCGGGACAGCGCCTGGACGTGCGCGAGCACGTGGTGCGCGAAGAGGACGGGCTGGGCGTGCTGGAGGTGGGTACGGCCGGGCATCGCGACGTCCGGGTGCGCCTCGGCCAGTCCGATCAGCGCCTCCTGGAGCTCGCCGAGCAGCCCGCCGAGGATCCGCGCGTGGTCCCGCAGATACATCCGGAAGAGGGTCGCGACCTGGTCGTTGCGGGACCGGCCGGCCCGCAGCTTGCCGCCGAGGTCCGGGCCGAGGCGCTCCAGCAGGCCGCGCTCCAGCGCGGTGTGCACGTCCTCGTCGGCGATGGTGCCGGTGAACGAGCCGTCGGCGACGTCCCCTTCGAGCTGGTCGAGGCCGGCGATCATCCGCTCCAGCTCGTCGGCCGTGAGCAGGCCCGCCTTGTGGAGCACGCGGGCGTGCGCACGGGACCCGGCGATGTCGTACGGGGCCAGCCGCCAGTCGAAGTGGACCGAAGCGGACAGCTTGGCCAGGGCCTCGGCCGGGCCGTCGGCGAAACGGCCGCCCCAGAGCCGGACGTCGCCGCTGCCGCTGTTCCCGTTGCTCACTGCTCTGCTCCTCGTGGGTGGTCGATCAAGAAGGAAGAGAAAATCACGCCAGGTCCCGCTTCGCGGCGATCTTGCTCGACATGCCGAAGAGCTCGATGAAGCCCTTCGAGAGCGACTGGTCGAACGTGTCGCCGGTGTCGTACGTCGCCAGGTTGAAGTCGTACAGCGACTGGTCGGACTTCCGGCCGGTCACGACGGCGCGGCCGCCGTGCAGGGTCATCCGGATGTCGCCGGAGACGGCCTGGTTCGCCTCGGCGATGAAGCCGTCCAGGGCGCGCTTGAGCGGCGAGAACCACAGGCCGTCGTAGACCAGCTCGCCCCAGCGCTGCTCGACCTGCCGCTTGTAGCGGGCCAGCTCGCGCTCGACGGTGACGTTCTCCAGCTCCTGGTGGGCGGTGATCAGGGCGATCGCGCCGGGGGCCTCGTAGACCTCGCGGCTCTTGATGCCGACCAGCCGGTCCTCGACCATGTCGATCCGGCCGATGCCCTGGGCGCCGGCCCGCTCGTTGAGCTGCTGGATCGCCTGGAGGACGGTGACGGGCCTGCCGTCGATCGCGACCGGCACGCCCTCCTTGAAGCTGATGACGACCTCGTCGGCCTCGCGCGGGGTGGCCGGGTTCGCGGTGTACTCGTACACGTCCTCGATCGGCGCGTTCCAGATGTCCTCCAGGAAGCCGGTCTCCACGGCCCGCCCGAAGACGTT
This sequence comes from Streptomyces sp. NPDC000151, assembly GCF_040301705.1. Lineage (NCBI taxonomy): Bacteria > Bacillati > Actinomycetota > Actinomycetes > Kitasatosporales > Streptomycetaceae > Streptomyces > Streptomyces sp. NPDC000151. Next base: position 9,586 of record NZ_JBEPFC010000025.1, read on the forward strand.
CTGGTCGATCGAGTACGGCGACTTCTTGGTCGTCGCGATCGGGAGGTTCTTCTCCTCGCAGAAGGCGATCGCCTTGTCGCGGGTCATCGCGTAGTCGCGGACCGGGGCGATGCAGGTCAGGTCGGGGGCGAGGGAGGAGATGCCGGCCTCGAAGCGGACCTGGTCGTTGCCCTTGCCGGTGCAGCCGTGCGCGACGGTCGTGGCGCCGTGCTTCTTCGCGGCGGCGACCAGGTGCTTGACGATGGCCGGCCGGGAGAGCGCGGAGACCAGCGGGTACTTGTCCATGTACAGCGCATTGGCCTTGATCGCCGGGAGGCAGTACTCGTCGGCGAACTCGTCCTTGGCGTCGGCGACCTCGGCCTCGACCGCACCGCAGGCGAGCGCGCGCTTGCGGATGACGTCCAGGTCCTCGCCGCCCTGGCCGACGTCCACCGCGACGGCGATGACCTCGGCGCCCGTCTCCTCGGCGATCCAGCCGATGCAGACAGAGGTGTCAAGGCCGCCCGAGTAGGCGAGTACGACGCGCTCGGTCACGGGTTTCTCCTTACGGTGCATACGCTGATAGGTATAAGTATGCAGTACACCGTATGTTTCGTCAAACGTGCTGTTCAGAGGCGCGAGCCCCCTCAGGCGCCCTCGCGCAGCAGATTCAGCAGCACCGCCGCATGACTGAGCTCCAGCTCTTTGGTCGCCGTCAGCAGGGTGACCGGCCCGTCCGCCGCCAGCCCCCGCAGCCGCTCCAGCGCGCCGCGCCCCGGCTCCTCCGCCAGCTCGGCGCGGTACCGCTCGGCGAACTCCTCGTACGCCTCCGCGCGGTGTCCGTACCACTTGCGCAGCTCGCTCGACGGCGACACGTCCTTGCACCACTCGTCCAGCCGCGCCGCGTCCTTCGCGAGCCCGCGCGGCCAGAGCCGGTCGACGAGCACCCGCGCCCCGTCATCAGGGTCCACGGTGTCGTACACGCGCCGCATTCGTACCGTTACGTCCTTGCCCATGGCGGCATTGAAGCACCGCTCGCGGCGCCGCGCCCGCAGCTCGGACCGACCCTCGTCCGGGCCCCGTTTTGGATTCCGGGCCGCGGACAGGTATTTTTCTTCTGCACGCACCGACCGGGCCCGCCCGGGAACGGTGCAGAGCACCGGGACGTGGCGCAGCTTGGTAGCGCACTTGACTGGGGGTCAAGGGGTCGCAGGTTCAAATCCTGTCGTCCCGACGGTGTTTTTGCAGCTCAGGGGCCTTCTTCGGAAGGCCCCTGAGCTTTTTGGCGGCTGCCTTCAGTCCGCGTGCGCCCGCCGGGGCGGCGCGCGCAGGGTGAACCAGACGCTCTTGCCGTCCTCGGCGGGGCGGGTGCCCCAGGAATCCGCGAGCGCGTCCACGAGCGTGAGGCCGCGGCCGGACTCGTCGCCGGCCCCTGCGGTCCGCCGGCGCGGCAGGTGCGGGCTGCGGTCGGTCACCTCGACGGTGAGTCCCGACTCGGTGCGGCACAGCCGCAGCCGAACCGGGCCCCTGGCGTGCTGGACGGCGTTGGTGAGCAGCTCGGACGTCAGCAGCTGGGCGTCGTCGGTGAGAGCGGCCAGCTGCCAGGCGTCCAGGGTGGCGGCGAGGAACGCGCGGCCCGCGGGCACCGCGGCCGGTACGGCGTCCAGTTCGCGCCCCGTGGTCGGCAACGGGACGCTCGGCATGTGGGCGAGGAGCAGGGTGACGTCGTCGTCGCAGCCGTCGGGGTCGGGCAGCAGGCCGGCCAGTACTCCGTCGGCCGCCTCCTCCAGCCCGGGCGCCGTGGCGAACACGCCGCCCAGGGCCCGGGCGAGGACGTCGATCCGGGCCTCGATGTCGCAGCCGGGGGTCTCGACCAGGCCGTCGGTGTACAGCGCCAGCGTGGAGCCGGGCGGCAGCGGGACGGTGACCTGCTCGTGGCGGGTCATCCCTACCCCGAGCGGCATGTTCACCGGCACCGGCAGGGCGCTGACCTCGGTGTCGGGGGTGATCAGCAGGACGGGGAGGTGCCCGGCGGAGCAGATGTCCGCCTGCCCCGCTTCCGGGTCGATCTCCAGGTAGCAGCAGGTGACGAACTGGTCGGGCAGGTCGGCCACGACCGCCTCCAGGGTCTGCATCAGCTGCCGCGGCGCCATTCCGCTCTTGGCCAGCGCGTGCGCGGCGGCGCGCAGCTGTCCCATGACGGCGGCCGCCTCCAGCCCGCGGCCCATGACGTCGCCGATCAGGACGCCGACCCGGCCCGCGTCCTGCGGGACCAGGTCGAACCAGTCGCCGCCGACGCCCGCGCCCTGGGTGGCGGGCAGATAGCGGTGGGCGGTGTGCAGCCCTGCCACCTCGGGCGGGGTACCCATGAGGCTGCGCTGCAGGGTCAGCGCGACGTGCCGCTGCTGCTCGTACAGGGCGGTGAGTTCGGCCGTGGCCCGATTCTGCTCGGTCACGTCGCGGGCGATGGCGCAGGCGCCGGTGATCCTGCCGTCGAGGGAACGGGTCGGCCAGAGGGTGAGGTCCACGTCGATCCGCCGGCCCGCCCTGGTGACCCGCAGGGTCTCGAAGTGCTCGATCTTCTCGCCGCGGCGGAGCCGCCCGAGCAGCTCGTCGATCTCGCCGGCGCGGTCGAGCGGCGCGAGCATCGAGACGTGGGCGCCGATCGCCTCCTCGGGCGTGTAGCCGTACAGCCGCTGGGCCGCGGCGTTCCAGTACGTGATCCGGCCGTCCAGGGTCTTGGCGAGGATCGCGTCGTGCGAGGACTCGACCAGGTCGGCGAGGCTGACGATCCGCTCCTCTGCCGACTTGCGGTCGGTGACGTCCCGCACGGCGACGGACACCAGGGTGCCGTCGGCGGTCTCGATCGGGCTGAGGCTGATCTCGGCGGGGAATTCCGTGCCGTCCCTGCGCAGTCCGTACAGGTCCAGCCCGGCCCCCACCGGGCAGACCTGCCGGTTATGGGCGTAGCCGTGCCGGTGCAGGACGTGCAGGCTGTGGAAGCGCTCCGGTACCAGGATCTCCACCGGCCGGCCGAGGAGCTCCGCGCGCTGGTATCCGAACAGGATCTCGGCCTGGGCGTTGACCAGCTGGATGGCGCCGGTCACGTCGACGATCACCGTGGCGTCCGGCGCCGTTTTCAGCAGGGTACGGAACCAGCCGTCCCTGCCCTCGTGGGGTGCGGCGCCCGGGGGCGAGTTGGGCCGCGGCCGGGCCGCCGCGGATCCGTTCCCTCCAGCGGTGCCGGTGGGCTGGCACAGCATCAGGGACAGGCCGGCATCGGGCTGCTGTCCGGTGTGCAGGAGCAGGCGGGTGCACAGGGAGTCGAGGGCCTCCTCGGGGGACGGCACGCCCAGGGCGGCCGTCGCCTCGCTGAGCACGGGGAAGGGCGCGCCCCGCGGGTCGCGCGCCTCGGCCAGGCCGGCGCTGTAGAACAGCAGCCGCTCGCCGGTCCGCAGGCGGCAGCGGTACTGCCGGGGGTCCGGCTGCCGCCCCAAGGGGCGCGAGGCCACCGCGGGTTCCAGGGGATCGACGCCGTGCCCCGAGCGCAGCGGAGCCGGATGACCGCAGTTGACCAGCCGTACCTCGCCCGGCGCGAACTCGGCGAGCACCGCGGTGACGCAGCCCTCCGGGCCGAGCTGCGGGGAGAGCTGCGCGTCCAGCGCGGAGGCGAGTCCGGGCAGGTCCTTCGTGGTGTGGGCCAGCTCGCGGAAGCCGGCCCCCGCGGCCGCGGTCAGCCGCATCGCGTCCGGGCCGTCCCCATGGACATCGCCGACGATGATCCGCAGTCCGAACGGCGTCCGCGCGACATCGCACAGCCCGCCGCCGACTCGGGGCTGCTGTGCGAGGCAGCGGTAGCGGACGGCGCACACGTCCGTGCCGTCGAGGTGCAGCGAGACGGGGCGGAGCCCCCTCTCCCGGGCGACCCGGACGGCCTTGTGGGCCAGCGTTTTCAGTGCCCTCTCCGACGTGGTCCGGTACCAGGCCACGTACACGGTGAGGGCGCAGCCCGCCAGCAGGCCGCACCACCGGAGGACGAACGAGCCCGTCAGCAAAGCGCCGCCGGCCAGGCCCGCCGCCACGCCGAGCGGCAACGCCCAGCAGCAGACGAGCACGGTGTGCCGCACGCTGAGCCGCGTGCAGGCCAGCAGCGGGCCGATGACCAGCAGCGCGACGAGTCGCACGCCGATCACTGCGTCCAGTACGGCGATCAGCAGGCAGACGCCCGCCGATACCGGCAAGAGGGGAGGCGGTGGTTGCCGCCGCCCCGGCACACAGGTAGCCGTCATGCTCTGCTCCCCCCGAACGAGCGGTGCAGCGATCAGCCGTCCCGCCCTCGGTCGAGCGCAGGGGAACGGTCTGGTCCGATCCACCTTTGCCACGATCGAGCCGCTCGACAGCACCTTGACCGCAACACGGCGGAATCTGCCCGGATGTAATCGGAGCGATGCGGAATCTGCCACCGGGGGCCGGGCCGCGCAGGCGCCGCGGCCTTCCGGGGAGGGCGCCTCAGTCGCCCGGCTCCTCGTCCGTGCGGTGCCGGGGCGTGACGTGGGCCGCGCCCGGGATGCCGGCGGCTACGGGGTCGCGGCGGCCGACCGTGCCGTGGCCGAGTACGCCGTGGTCGTAGGCGGTTTCGGCGTGGACGGTGAGGTCGAGGCCGGCCCGTTCGTGGTCGGGGTCCGCGCGGAAGCCCATCAGCTTGTCGATGATCTTGCCGAGGGCGTAGCTGACGAGGAAGGCGTACGCGCCGGTGGCGAGGACCGCGACGAGCTGCTTGAGGAGCTGGCCCGCGCCGCCGCCGGAGAGCAGGCCGGCCGGGCCGTCCGTCATGGCCGAGGTCGCGAAGAAGCCGATGAGCAGGGTGCCGATGACGCCGGCCACGAGGTGGACGCCCACCACGTCCAGGGAGTCGTCGTAGCCGAAGCGGAACTTCCAGTTGACGGCGTAGGAGCAGACCACGCCGGCGACCAGGCCGATGGCCAGCGCGCCCCAGATGCCGACCGAACCGCAGGACGGGGTGATCGCGACCAGCCCTGCGACCGCGCCGGAGGCCGCGCCGAGCGTGGTGGCGTGCGCGTCCCGGCGCTTCTCCACCAGCAGCCAGCCGAGCAGGCCGGTGCAGCCCGCCGCCTGGGTGTTGATCAGCACCATGGCGGCGGTGCCGTCGGCGGCGACCGCGGACCCGGCGTTGAAGCCGAACCAGCCGAACCAGAGGAGACCGGCGCCGAGGATCACCAGCGGCAGGCTGTGCGGCCGCATGGCCTCCTTGCCGAAGCCGAGCCGCGGCCCCAGTACGAGCGCGAGGGCCAGCCCCGACGCGCCGCAGTTGACCTCGACGACGGTGCCACCCGCGAAGTCCAGCGCGCCCAGCTGGTCCAGGATCCAGCCGCCGGGCGCGAAGACCCAGTGCGCGATCGGTACGTAGACCAGGAGCGTCCAGGCGGCGGTGAAGGCCACCCATGCGCCGAAGCGGGCGCGGTCCGCGATGGCGCCGCTGATCAGCGAGACGGTGAGGATCGCGAAGGTGAGCTGGAAGGCGGCGAAGAGGGCGGTCGGGATGTGCCCGGTGACGCTCTTCGGGCCGATGCCGTGCATTCCGAGGTGGTCCAGGCCGCCGATCAGGCCGAGGCCGGTGTCCGGGGCGAAGACCAGGCTGTATCCGATCGCGAGCCAGACAACGGTGACGACGGCGATCGCCACGAAGCTCATCATGAGCATGTTCAGCACGCTCTTGGAACGCACCATGCCGCCGTAGAAGAGCGCCAGGCCCGGCGTCATCAGCAGGACCAGGGCGGTGGCGGCCAGCAGCCAGGCGGTGTCCCCGGAGTCGATTCCGGCAGGCATGTGTGTCAACCTTCCCGCCCGGCGGGGGTGACAGGGGGCGACGCCGGGCCAGGGAAGAGAGTGACCCGTCGCAATTTCCGGTGTCGAACATCGACGTTTCGGCGACGTTTCGCGTTACCCCGGCGTTTCCCGCAGTTCCCGGCGCAGGATCTTCCCCGTGGCCGTTTTCGGCAGATCATCCAGGAAGGATATGGAACGCGGGTATTTGTAGGCCGCCATCTGCTCCTTGCAGTACCCGATCAGCTCCTCCTCCGTGACGGACGCACCCCGTTTGACGGACACGAACGCCTTCACCGTCTCGCCCCGGTACGCGTCCGGCACGCCGACCACCGCCGCCTCGCGCACCGCCGGATGGCCGTACAGCACGTCCTCCACCTCGCGCGGCCACACCTTGTACCCGGCCGCGTTGATCATGTCCTTCTTACGGTCCACCAGGTAGAACCAGCCCTCGGCGTCCATGAAGCCGACGTCGCCGGTGCGCAGCTCACCGCCAGGCAGCGCCGCGGCGCTGGCCTCGGGCTTGTTCCAGTACCCGGGCACGACCTGCGGCCCCGACGTGGCGATCTCGCCGGTCTCCCCGACCGGCACCTCCGCCCCGTCCTCGTCGAGGATGCGCACGACCGTGTTGAACACCGGCACGCCCACGGACAGCGCGCCGGAGACCGGGTCGACGGGCGCCTGCGCGCCGAGCGGAACGGCGTGCGAGGGCGAGTTCGTCTCCGTCAGCCCGTAGATGTTGTGGATGTACCGCCCGGTCGCCTTCTCGAACCGCTCGTTGACGGCCGGGGCGATGGGCGCGCCGCCGGAGTAGACGACGCGCAGCGAGGAGAAGTCGTCCCGGCTCGCCTCCGGGGCGCCGGCCAGGCTGATGAAGACGGTGATGGCGCCGACCGTGAAGGTCGGCCGGTGCTCGCGCAGCGCGTCCAGGACGACGCCCGGGTGGAAGCGGTGCGCGAGGACCAGCGGGCAGGGCAGCAGCAGGGCGAGCGCGAGATGTCCGATGAGCCCGGTGATGTGAAAGAGCGGCGCGACGCCGAGAATGCTGTCCGCGTCCGTCAGCCGCATCCAGTCCCGATACGTACAGGCGTTGAACAGCATCGTGCCGTGCGTGTTCAGCGCGCCCTTGGGCTCTCCGGTGGTGCCGGAGGTGTAAGTGAGGACGGCGATGTCGGCCGGGGCGGGCGACGCGGGGGCCGGGGTGCGGCCCGCGTAACGGTCGACGAGGGTACGGAGGTCGAGCGTGCCCCGGGGGCGGGCCCGCCGCGCACCGTCGAACAACCGCGGGTCGTCCCGGGTCTGCCAGTCCAGCGGCGAACAGGTGACGACGGTGGCGACCTGCGTGGCACCGCCGCCGATGACGTCCCTGGCCACGCCCTCGTACAGCTCGTCCAGGCACAGCAGCGCGCTCGCGCCGGAGTCGACGAGCAGGTACCGCAGCTCGCGCGTCTTGTTCATCGGGTTGACGGCGACCGCGGCGCCGCCGGCCTTCCAGGCGGCGAGCAGCCCGATGACGAAGGCCGGGCCGTTCTGGAGGTACAGCGCGAGCCGGTCGCCGGGCGCGAAACCGTGCTCGGCCAGGGCGACGGCGAGCGCGTCGGAGGCGGCGTCGAGGTCCGCGAGAGTGAGCACGCCGTCGAAGTACCGGATCGCCTCGGCACCGGGGGCACGGGCGACGGAGGCCCGGAAGGCGTGCAGGAGGGTGGGGTGTTCGGGAGTGATGTCGGCCGGGGTCCCCTCGGCGTACCGCGCCAGCCACGGGCGCTCCCTGTACCCACTCACTTGATCACCACGGGGTTGACGGGGGCGCCGGTGGCACGGTGCACCTTCAGCGGCGCCGCGGTGTAGAGGAAGGTGTACCGGCCGTCCTCCGCACAGCTCGCGGCGAGTTTCTCCAGGTCGCAGATCTCGGTGAGGGTGATACCGAGGTTGCGCATCAGGGCGCAGTGCAGGGGCAGCGCGAAGCCGGTCTCGGGCTCGACGGTCCGCTCGTTCGCGATGGTGTCCGTGACGAGGTTGGGGATTTCCTTCTCCTGGAACCACCGCACCAGCTCGGGGCTGTACGTCAGCCCCGGCTCGCAGAAGTCCTCGTAGAACGCATCCCCCTGCTCATGGAACAGCTCCAGGAAGTTCGTACGGATCAGGAGGATGTCGCGCGGCTCGATGGCGGCGCCTTGCGCCTCGGCGCAGGCTTCCAGGTCCTCATGGGTGAAGGACTCGCCCTTCTCCAGGTTCTTCTTGCCGCGGAAGCGCGCCATGTCCAGGAGGATGCCGCGACCGGCCACACCGCGCTCGGCGATCGGCTCGACGCTGGCCTTGTCCAACCCGCCGACCGTCGTCCGGGCGTCGTAGCCGTTCCAGATCTGGCCGCCGTACCAGACATGACCGAGCGCGTCGTACTGCGTGGACCCCTGCAGAAAGGCGTCGATCTTGTCGTCGGCGTAGTGCAGGCCGCCGGGGGCGGCGGGGGCGTCGGCGCCGTCCCAGCTCGACTCGTCCATGATCATGGTGCGCTCGGCGGGCGACCGGCCCGGCCACACGGGGTCGCCCTTCGGGTCCCCGATCAGCCGCTGCAGGGTGAAGACCTGCCCGGAGCGGATGTGCGCCGCACCGCGCAGCACCTCGGCCGCGTCGAGGTAGTTCAGCGCGCCCACTTCGTCGTCCGGGCCCCACTTGCCCCAGTTGGTGGGGGCGTCGCGGAGGAGTTCTTCCATGGTCGTGATGTCGGTCGTCATCGCTCACGCCTTCCTCAGGCACACAGGTACCGACCAACCGCCCGGTTTGACAGTGTGCTGGATACTGTGGATCAGCTTTCAACTACCCGTCAACGGGTCCTGACTATACGAAAACCGATCAAGGTGAGCGGCGACATGTTCGACTCCGAACTTGCCAGTGACAATTGACGACTTCGGAGAGTAAGCGTCACGCTGCGTGTCTAGCCTGGTCAGGTCGGCGCACTTCCGTGTTGCGCCAGTCCACCGGGGGTGCGTGGGAATGGGAAATGACAACGGCGAGCGGCCCGCCATCTGGGTCGGCTACGGAAAGTTGCTGAAGCTCTTCCGCGAGCGGGCCTGTCTGACTCAGCAGCAACTCGCCGAAGCGGTGGACTACTCGCACGAGCACGTGGCATCCGTGGAGCAGGGCAGACGTCCGGCGAAAGCCGTATTCACGGAGGCGTTGGAGGGCGTGCTGGACGCGGGCGGAACGCTGTGGGCGTTGCAGGAGCAGGTGGAGCTGGCGAAATTCCCCGCGTTCTTCCAGAACTTCGCCCGGCTGGAGGCGGAGGCGGTGAGCCGGTTCTCGTACGACCCGATCGTTGTGCCCGGCCTGCTCCAGACCGAGGCGTACGCACAGAGCCTGCTCTACGCGCAGTATCCGCCGCTGGACGACGAGACTGTGGAGCAGCGCGCTTCCGCCCGCCTCGCCCGGCAGTCCCTGCTCACGCGCAAGAAGCCGCCGCTGGCGCTGTCGTTCATCATCGAGGAGGCCGTGCTGCGCCGCACGGTGGGAGGCGCGGCGGTCATGAAAGCCCAGCTCGAAAAGTTGCTGGAGTGCGGGCAGCTTCGCAACGTCGACATCCAGATCCTGCTGACGTCCGTCACCGAGCACAGCGGGCTCAACGGAGGGCCCATGGTCCTCGTCGAGACCTCGGACCACAGGCAGGCCGTCTACCTGGAATCCCATGGCGTCAGCACGACGGTTTTCGACCGCGCGCGGGTCAGTGAACTGTGGATGAGCTATGGCATGCTGCGCTCGCAGGCTCTGGATCCTGAAAAGTCTGCGCGACTCATCGAACGCGTGGCAGGGGAACTATGAACACCAACCTCGTTTGGTTCAAGAGCAGTTACAGCGGCCCCAACGGGGGCGACTGCGTCGAGGTCGCGGGGGCGCCCGGCACGGATATCGTTCACGTACGCGACTCGAAGGCTATACCGGGGCCCGAGCTGCGCGTTACGCACGCGTCGTGGGCCGCGTTCATCGCGTACGCGAAGGAAGCTTCCGGCTGACGGTCGCCTGGACGCCCGTGGCCAGGGCGAGCGCGGCGATGTCCGGGCCCGTGCAGCCGCGTGAGAGGTCGTGCAGGGGGGCCGCCAGGCCCTGGAGGAGCGGGCCGATGGCGGTCGCGCCGCCGAGCCGTTGGGCGATCTTGTACCCGATGTTGCCGGCGGCCAGCCCCGGGAAGATGAAGGTGTTGGCCTGCCCCGCGACCGGTGAGGCGGGGGCCTTGGCGCGGCCGATCGCGGGCACGGCGGCGGCGTCGTACTGCAGGTCGCCGTCCACCTCCAGCTCCGGATCGGCGGTGCGGAGCTGGAGTACCGCCTCGCGTACCCGGTCGACCTGCGGGTGCTGGGCGCTGCCCTTAGTACTGAAGGAGAGCAGCGCCAACCGCGGCCGGTCGCCGGTCAGTTCCTGGTACGTGGTGGCCGTGGCCCGGGCGATGTCGGCGAGCTCTCTGGCGGTGGGATCCACCACGACGGCGCAGTCGCCGTACCCGAGGGTGCGGCCGTCGGGCAGCACCATCAGGAAGCTGCTGGAGAGGGTGCGGATGCCGGGGGCGAGGCCGACGACGTAGAGGCCGGCGCGCAGCACATCGGCGGTGGGCCGGTCGCTGCCCGCCACGCAGCCGTCCACGTCGCCGAGGCGGAGCGCGGTGGCGGCGAGGAAGAGGGGGTCGGCGGCCAGTTCGCGGCGGTCGCGCGAGGAGAGGCGGCGGCGTGCGTTCAGCGCCTCGGCGAGCGCGTCGGCGCAGCGGGGGTCGGCGGCGAGTCGGGCCGGGTCGAGGATGTCGAGCCGGTCGGGGTCCTCGGGGAGCTTGAGGTCGAGGTCGGCGGCGAGTTCGCGGATGCGGGCGGGGTCGCCGGTGAGGACCGGGGTGACGGCTCGTTGTTCCGCGAGGCGGGCGGCGGCCCAGAGGACGCGGGGGTCGGTGGCTTCGGGGAGGGCGATGCGAGGTTTGTTGGTCGCGGCCGTGCGGAGGCGGTCGGCCCAGGAGTCGATCAGTGCCTGGGCGGGGCCGCGCTCCTCCGCTGGGGCGAGGGGGTCGATGAGCATGTGCGGCTCCTTCGGTGGCTGGGGGGAGGTAGAGGCGGGGCTGCCCACGGCGGGCCAGGGGCGCGGGGAACTGCGCGAACGGCCACGACGGTGGCGCACCCGCCAACGGCGAACCCGGGGCACCCCGGACGGCGATCGCCGGAACCCCCGGGCCGCAGGCCCACCCGGCGCCGCGCGCGTTGAGGGTCACGCGCGGCACCGGAGCGATAGAGGTACGGCCACCGCCGCCCGATCAGGGCAGCCGGGCGGCGGCAGCCGCACCCGGTGGACGCCGTCCGCACGGCGTCCACCAGCACGTACCGGCGGAGGCGGGCCGTCGCAAACCCGGCCCCTCACCGGCCCCCGTCAGACGTAGTCCTGGTACTTCTCCAGGTACCGGACCGGCTTCTGCAGCGCGTCGCGGCGGAACGGGTCGCCGAGTTCACGCGTGCACATGATCTCGATGACCGTGGTCTTACCCTCGTTCATCTGCGCGTCGATGGCCTGCTTCAGGGCCGGGCCGACGTCGTCCAGCTTCTCCACGACGATGCCCTCGGCGCCCATCGCCTGCGCGATGCCGGCGAAGGACTCGCTCTCCAGCTCGCCCGCGACGAACCGGCGGTTGTAGAAGTCGACCTGGTTCTTCTTCTCGGCGCCCCACTGGCGGTTGTGGAAGACCACCGCGGTGACCGGGATGTCATGGCGTACGGCGGTCATGATCTCGACCATGCTCATGCCCCAGGCGCCGTCACCCGCGTACGCGATGGCGGGCCGGTCCATCGCGGCGGCCTTGGCGCCGATGATGGTGGGCAGCGCGTAACCGCAGTTGCCGAAGGACATCGGCGCGAAGAAGGAGCGCGGCTCCTCGAAGCGCAGGTAGCTGTGGGCGACGGAGTTGATGTTGCCGATGTCGGTGGAGACCATCACCCGCGGCGGCATGGCCTTCTCCAGCTCGCGCAGGACCTGGCGCGGGTGCAGCCACTCGCCGTCCTCCTGCTCCTGCTCGGCGATCATGTCGAGGCTGTACTGGTCGGTCTCGTGGGTCCAGTCGGAGAGCTCCTGCTCCCACTCGTCCTTCTCCGCCTTGGTCTTCGCGGCACGCTCCTCGCGGGTGGCGTCGCAGGCGAGGGTGCGGTCCGCCAGCCGGTCGGTCAGCGCCGCGGCAGCGGCCTTCGCGTCGCCGCAGATGCCGACGGTGATCTTCTTGACCAGGCCGAGCATCTTGTGGTCGGCGTCGATCTGGATGATCTTCGCGTTCTTGGGCCAGTAGTCCATGCCGTGCTGCGGCAGGGTGCCGAAGGGGCCGAGGCGGGTGCCGAGCGCGACCACCACGTCCGCCTGCGAGATCAGCTTCATCGCGGCCTTGGAGCCCTGGTAACCGAGCGGGCCGCACCACTGCGGGTGGCTCGCGGGGAAGCTGTCGTTGTGCTGGTAGCTGTTGACGACCGGCGCGCCGAGCCGCTCGGCGAGCGCCTTGCACTCCTCCACGCCGTCGGCCATGACCACGCCGCCGCCGGAGATGATCACCGGGAATTCGGCGGTGGCGAGCAGCTCGGCGGCCTCGGCCAGGCTCTTCTCGCCGCCGGGGCCGCGGTCCAGCTTCTGCGGTTCGGGGATCTCGGTCTCGATCTCGCCGTAGAAGTGGTCGCGCGGGATGTTCAGCTGGGTCGGGCCGATCTCGGAGTGGGCCCGGTCGAAGGCGCGCGCGGTGTACTCCGCCATCCGCTTGGGGTTGTTCACGTGCGCCTGGTACTTGGTGAACTCCTGGAACATCGGGAGCTGGTTGGCTTCCTGGAAGCCGCCCAGGCCGGTGCCCATGGTCCCCGCCTCGGGGGTGATCATCACGACCGGGCTGTGCGCCCAGTACGCGGCGGCGATCGCGGTGACGCAGTTGCTGATGCCGGGGCCGTTCTGGCCGATGACGACGCCGTGCCGGCCGCTGACCCGGGCGTAGCCGTCGGCCATGTGGGCCGCGCCCTGCTCGTGGACCACCGGGACCAGGCGGATGCCGGCCGGCGCGAAGATGTCCATGGCGTCCATGAAGGCCGAGCCCATGATGCCGAAGATGTCGGTCACCCCGTTGGACACGAGGGTCTCGACGAAAGCCTCCGAGGGCGTCATCTTCTGCTGCCCGCTGACGACGGTACGGCCGTCACCCGTCTGCTTCTCGCTCATCGTTCCACTCCTTCGACACGCCGGGAGGCAGGGGAGGCGCGACGTGCAACCCCGCATGGGGCCACCTGCGCCAATAATCGGTACGTGGCGTTCCTGAAATCAGGATCTGGCTGGACCATAAGCGGGCTCGTCGCGGCCGTCAACGATCCGTTCAGGAAAACGAGACGGTGGTAGCTTGTTTCTGGAATCCGACCCGGATTACGACTGGTACACGTACAGCCCTGGAGGTACCGTGGTCCCGCCACGCGAGTCCGATCCCGGCGCGGTGAACGGCGACACGCCGACCATGCGCCTCTTCTCCCTGCTCGAACTGATCGCCGCCAAGGACCAGTTGGTCTCGTTGCAGGGGCTGGTCGAGGAGACCGGGCTGCCCAAGCCCACGCTGCACCGGATGCTCCAGCAGCTGGAGAGCGCGGGCCTGCTGATCCGGCAGAGCGACGGGCGGCACTACGGCACCGGCCACCGGCTGCGCCGGCTCGCCGAGAACCTCCTCCTCAACGCCACCCACCACGGCGCGCGCCACACCGTCCTGCGCCGCCTGGTCGAGGAGCTGGGCGAGAGCTGCAACATCACCACGCTCTCCGGCAACGAGGTGGTCTACCTCGACCGCGTGGAGACCCCGGAGCCGCTCCGCTTCTACCTCCGGCCCGGCTCCCGGGTGCCCACGCACTGCTCGGCCAGCGGCAAGATGATCATGTCCCAGATGAGCCCGGCACAGCGCCGCAAGCTGCTCGCACACGCCCCGCTCAAGCCGTACACGGCGAAGACGATCACCGACCTGGACGCCATGGAGGAGGAGTTCAAGCGCATCCGGCGGGACGGCTTCGCGCTGGACGACGAGGAGTTCCTGCCGGGTCTGGTGTGTGTGGCGGTGCTGGTACCGGCGGTGGGCGGCGGGCGCTCCAACATGTGCGTCGCGGTCCAGGCGCCGGTCATGCGGCTGACCGCCGACAAGGCGCTGTCACTGCTGCCCGCGCTGCAGCGCGCCGCGGACGCGATCGGCCGCATCGAGGCGGAGGGCACACCGGAGGACGCCGCCGAGGACTTCTCCGAGGGGAGTGCCGCCTCCTGACACCGGCCGCTGACACCGGCCGCCTCCTGAAAGGGGGCTCACCGCCCCACCCGTCACGCAAAGGAGCCCCCGCACATGACGACCGGTCCTGGTACTCCCCCGGCCCCGGACGGGCCCGACACCACCGTCGCCGTCAAGGACGTCTTCGGCATCGACTCCCCGCTCACCGTCCCCGCGTACCGCGAGCCCACCGCGTACGTGCCCGAGGTGGACACCGCGTACCGCTTCCAGCCCGATGTCACCCTGGCGCTGCTCGCCGGGTTCGCACGCAACCGCCGCGTGCTGGTCCAGGGCCTGCACGGGACCGGTAAGTCCAGCCACATCGAGCAGGTGGCCGCGCGGCTCAACTGGCCCTGCGTACGCGTCAACCTCGACGGCCACCTCAGCCGCCCGGACCTGATCGGCAGGGACGCGGTGGTGCTGCGCGACGGGCAGCAGGTGACGGAGTTCCAGGAGGGCATCGTGCCCTGGGCGCTGCAGCGGCCGATGGCGCTGATCCTGGACGAGTACGACGCGGGGCGCCCGGACGTGATGTTCGTTCTGCAGCGGATGCTGGAGAGCGACGGGAAGCTGACCCTGCTGGACCGGAACAGCGTCCTCGCGCCGCACCCCGCCTTCCGGCTCTTCGCCACCGCCAACACGGTCGGCCTCGGCAACCTCAACGGCCTCTACCACGGCGCCCAGCGGCTGAACCACGCGCAGATCGACCGCTGGCACGTCGTCGCCGCGCTCGACCACCTCCCCGCCGAGGAGGAGGCCGCGATCGTCCGCTCCCGCGTCCCCTCCCTCGCCGACGAGAACGGCCGCGCGCTGGTCGCGGCCATGGTGGCCGTCGCGGGCCTGACCCGCCATGGCTTCCGGGCCGGCGACCTGTCCACGCTGATGTCCCCCCGTACGGTCATCACCTGGGCCGAGAACACCGAGATATTCGGCGACCCGGCGCCCGCCTTCCGGCTGTCCTTCCTCAACAAGTGCGACGAGGCCGAACGCCCGCTGGTGGCCGAGTACTTCCAGCGCTGCTTCGACCGCGAGCTGCCCGAGTCCTACGCGTTGGCGGCGACATGACGGGGACGGGACCGCAGGCCGCGGTGCGCCGCCGGCAGCAGGCGGAGGAGCTGTGCGCGGCAGCCGTACGGGCGCTGAGCGCGGACCCCGAGGTGCACTACCGCGGCGGGCGGCCCTACCGCGGCCTGCGCCCGGTCCCGGTCCACGCGCCACACGCCCGGCCCTCCCCCGACGACCCCGACTTCGCCTCCCGGCGCGGCGCCGCCGACGGCCTGGCGCTGCGGCTGCGCGGCTCCGACCCCCGCCTGCACGCCGAACTGTGCCCGGCGGACCCGGCCGCGCGCCTGGTCTTCGAGCTGCTGGAACAGTTCCGTACGGAGTCGATGGCGCCGCCCCCGCTGTCCGGCGTACGCACCAACCTCCGCCACCGCTTCACCCGCTGGTCCCGCGCGTGCGAGGAGTCCGGCCTCACCGAGACCGCCCGCGGCCTGCTGCTCTTCACGGTCGCGCACGTCGCGCGCTCCCGGATCACCGGCGAGCCGGTCCCGGCGCACGCGGAGGACCCCATCGAGGCCACCCGCGCCGCGCTCGCCCCGCTGACCGGCCACGACCTGGCCGCGCTGCGCCGGTACCGCGCCGACCAGCCCGCCTTCGCACCGCACGCGCTGTCCCTGGCCCGCACGATCGCCGACCTGCTGGCGACAACCGACGGCCCGGGCCCCAAGGACGACGCGGAGGACGCTCCCGAGGAGGAGGACGACCTCTCCCCCTTCACCGCCCTCCTCGACCTCGACTCCGACGCCGAATCCGGCGAGGAGACCGCCACCGCCGCGTCAGGACGCAGCCGGGTCCTGGCCGACGACCCCGGCGGCTACCGCGTCTTCACCACCGCCTACGACCGCGAGGCACCCGCCGCCACGCTCGTCCGCCCCGAACTGCTGCGCGAGTACCGGGACCGCCTGGACCGCCGCATCGCCGCTCAGGGCGTCAACGTCCCCCGCCTCGCCCGCGCGCTGCAACTGCTGCTCGCCACCCGCGCGCCGGACGGCTGGGACGGCGGCCAGGAGTCCGGCCACATCGACGGCGGCCGCCTCACTCAGCTGATCACTTCCCCCACCGAGCGCCGGCTCTTCCGTACCGAACGCACGGCCCCGGTGGCCGACGCGCTGGTCACCTTCCTCATCGACTGCTCGGGCTCGATGAAGGAGCACGCCGAGTCCGTGGCGATGCTGGTGGACGTGTTCGCCCGGGCCCTGGACCAGGCCGGCGCGGCCTGCGAGATCCTCGGCTTCACGACCGGCGCCTGGAACGGCGGCCGGGCCCGCCGCGACTGGCTGCGGGCCGGCCGCCCGCCCCACCCCGGCCGCCTCAACGAACGCTCCCACCTGGTCTTCAAGGACGCCGCCACCCCCTGGCGCCGCGCCCGCCGCGACATCGCGGCCCTCCTCAAGCCCGACCTCTTCCGCGAGGGCATCGACGGCGAGGCGGTCGCCTGGGCCTGCGACCGCGCCCTGGCCGCCCGCCCCGACAGCCGCCGCCTGCTCCTCGTCCTCTCCGACGGCAGCCCCATGGACACCGCCACGAACCTCGCCAACGACCGTCACTACCTCGACCATCACCTCCGCGACACCGTGGCCGCCCTGGACCACTCCGCCGCCGCGGAAATCGCCGGCATAGGCGTCGGCCTCGACCTCAGCCCGTACTACCGCCACTCCCGCGTCCTCGACCTCGCCACGGACACGGGCAACGGCGCCTTCCACGAGGTCCTGAGCCTGATCGGCTGAGCCGTCAGCTCCCCATCGCCCGGTCCACCAACTCCCCCAATATCCGAATCCCCGGGTCGATGGCGCTCAGCTGAGGGGCCGCGAAGCCGATGCGGAAGTGGTGGAGGGGTGGGGTGTCGGAGAGGAAGTAGATGTCGCCCGGTTCGATGAGGACGCCGTGGCGTTGGGCGAGGTCGACCAGGCGGCGGCAGTCGAGGTGTTCGGGGCCGGTCATCCAGAGGCTGACGCCGCCCTGGGAGGGGGTGGTGTGCCAGGGCAGGTGGGTGTTGACGGCCGTGCAGGCGGCTTCCCACTTGCGCATGAGCTGGCCGCGGTAGCGGCGGACCGCGCGGTGGTACTCGCCGGACTGGATCAGGAGGGCCAGCGCACGCTGGGTGTGGCCCGAGGGGTGGCGGACCGAGTAGCGGCGCAGGTCGCGGAGTTCGCGGACGAGTTCCTTGGCGCCGACGAGGTAGCCCATGCGCAGGCCCGGGGCCAGAAACTTGGAGAAGGTGCCCAGGTAGACGACCTGGTCGGTGGTGTCCAGGCCCTTCAGGGCCGGCGTCGGGCTGCCCTGGTAGCGGAACTCGCTGTCGTAGTCGTCCTCGACGATGACCGTGCCGCTCTCGCGGACGAGGGAGAGCAGGTCGCGCCGGCGGCCGATGCCGAGCGTGACGTTGGTGGGGTGATGGTGACTGGGCGTGACGTGCAGCAGGTCGACGCCGGCGAGGGTGGGCGGCGGGGTGAGCCCGGCGGCGGTCACGGGGAGCGGCATCAGGCGGGCGCCGGCGCGCACGAAGATGTGGCGCGCGTCGAGGTATCCGGGGTCCTCGACGGCGACGACGGAGCCGGTGCCGAGGAGGGCGCGGGTGAGGAGGTCCAGGCCCTGCTGGGAGCCGACGGTGACGAGGACCTCCTCGGGGGTGGCCTCGACGCCGCGGGCCGGGAGCAGGCGGCTGCAGACCATCTCGACCAGCAGCGGGTCGTCGAAGGCGATGCTGTCCTGGAGGCTGTAGCGGGCGTGCGGGTGGTAGAGCGCTTCGTTGAGCGCGCGGGACCAGTCGCGGGCGGGGAAGGCCCGCAGGTCGACCTGGCCTGCGAGGAAGGGGTACGGATACTCCGCCCAGTCGGCGCGCTTCTCGATGTGCGGGAGGGTGTCCTCGGGGTGGCCGCGCAGCCGTGCGCGCCAGTCGAAGGGCTCGTGCACGGGGCGCTGCTCGGCGGCGCAGTACGGCCGCATGTCGCGGTTGACGAAGATGCCCTGCCGCACCCGGCTCTCGACGAAGCCCTCGGCGACCAGCTCCTGGTAGGCGGCGTTCACGGTGTTCCGGGAAAGGCCCAGCTCACGGGCCAGTTCGCGGGACGAGGGCAGCCGGTTGCTGGCGTCGATGGTGCCGACGGCGATGCCGTGCTCGATGGCCTTGCGGATCTGGCGGTACAGCGGCTCGGCGGAGTCCCGGTCGATCTCGATCAGTGTGCGTGGAATGCCTGCCTCCTGCGATGGCGGATGGCGGGGGACGTGCTGCACCGGCGCGTGCGGGCGGGCGGGGAGGACCGGCGTGCGGAGGCGGCACTGCCCCCATCGGATTGACCGGATTCGCCTTGTCGTGGGGTGCCAGCTGACGGGATCGTAACCGCGTCCGGGCCACCGCCCAAGGGGGCGGACGGGAGAAATTGCCCGGCCCGGCCGGTATCGGGGTTCCCGGCCCTGGACCCATCAGAAGCCGGAGAACTGGCGCTTACGCCCGGACCAGTTGGCCCCCCACGCTAGCGCCAACGGAGCGCCGCGCCACGAACGTCGCATGCCGAACGCCGAATGCCGCCGGGTGCCCTTCCGCGCCCGCACTACCCGATGGGAGTTCTTCGTGAAGATCGGAATCCCGCGCGAGATCAAGAACCACGAGTACCGGGTGGCCATCACCCCCTCGGGCGTCCACGAGCTGGTCCGCCACGGCCACTCCGTGTACATCGAGGAGGGTGCCGGCACCGGCTCCTCGATCCCGGACGCCGAGTACGCCGCCGCCGGTGCCACCCTCCTGCGGGACGCCGACCAGGTCTGGGCCACCGCCGACATGATCCTGAAGGTCAAGGAGCCCATCGCCGAGGAGTACCACCGGATGCGCGAGGGGCAGCTGCTCTTCACGTACCTGCACCTCGCGGCCTCCAAGGAGTGCACGCAGGCGATGCTGGAGTCCGGGATCACCGGCGTCGCGTACGAGACCGTGCAGCCCGCCGACGGCTCGCTGCCGCTGCTCTTCCCGATGTCGGAGGTGGCCGGGCGGCTCGCGCCGCAGGTCGGCGCGTACCACCTGATGCGCGCGGCGGGCGGCCGCGGCGTCCTGATGGGCGGGGTGTCCGGCACCTCCCCCGCCAAGGTCGTGGTCGTCGGCGCCGGCGTCTCCGGCATGAACGCCGTGGCCGTGGCCACCGGCATGTGGGCCGACGTCACGCTGCTCGACCTGAACATCGAGAAGCTGCGCGCCGCCGACCGGATGTACCAGGGCCGGATCAGGACCGTCGCGTCCAACGCCTTCGAGCTGGAGCGCGCCGTCCTGGAGGCCGACCTGGTGATCGGCGCGGTGCTGGTGCCCGGCGCCAAGGCCCCCAAGCTGATCAGCAACGACCTGGTCTCCCGGATGAAGGAGGGCTCGGTACTGGTCGACATCGCCATCGACCAGGGCGGCTGCTTCGAGGACTCCCACCCGACCACGCACGCCGACCCGACGTACCAGGTCCACGACTCGGTCTTCTACTGCGTCGCGAACATGCCGGGCGCGGTGCCGAACACCTCCACGTACGCGCTGACCAACGTGACCCTGCCGTACGTCCTGGCGATCGCCGACAACGGCCTGGCCGCCGCGGCCGACGCCGACCCCGCGGTCAAGCGCGGCATCAACGTGGTGGGCGGCCAGCTCACCTACCGGCCGGTGGCCGAGGCGCACGACCTGAAGTACGTCGACGTCGACGAGGTCCTCGTCTGAGGCACGCGCCGGGCCCGTCCGCCCGCGGCGCGGGCCCGGACCGTACCGCCACCCCACCCGCTCCCCTTTCCGGAAGGATCACCGTGAGCACCGACTCCTCCCTCCGCGCCAAGGCGCAGGCCCACCTCGGCCAGCACTTCACCCGTAACGACGTCTGGCAGGACGAGGGCCTGCCGGTCTTCGTCCGCAGCGAGGGCTGCTACCTCTACGACGAGCAGGGCCGCCGCTTCCTGGACGGCCTGGCCGGGCTCTTCTGCGTCAACATGGGCCACGGCCGCGGCGACATCGTGGCCGCCGCTTCCAAGCAGATGGAGACGCTGCCGTACTCCACGAACTGGGGCGCGGCGCACCCGCCGGCCGTCGAGGCGGCGAGCCTGATAGCCGACCTGGCGCCCGGCGACCTCAGCGTCACCTGGTTCGTCAACTCCGGTTCGGAGGCCGTGGAGACGGCGATCAAGTTCGCCCGGCAGTACCACCGGAGCCAGGGCGCGCCGGAACGTACGAAGATCATCAGCCGCAGCATGGCGTACCACGGCGTGACGCTCGGCGCCCTGTCGGTGACCGGGCTGCCCAAGATCCGCGACCCCTTCGGGCCGCTGCTGCCGGGCATCCGGCACGTCCCCCACACCCTCGGCTTCACCGGTGACTGCGGCCCGGCGGACCAGCTGGACTGCGTACGGGCCATCGAGCAGGCGATCGTGGAGGAGGGCCCGGAGACGGTCGCGGCGGTCTTCGCCGAGCCGGTGCAGAACGGGCGGGGTGCGCTGGTGCCGCCGGACGGTTACTGGCGCGAGCTGCGCCGGATCTGCGACAAGTACGGCGTGCTGCTGGTCGCCGACGAGGTGATCTGCTCGTTCGGGCGGCTGGGCGAGTGGTTCGGCAGCGGGTACTTCGGCGTCGTGCCCGACATGATCACCTTCGCCAAGGGGTCCACGTCCGGGTACGCGCCGCTGGGCGGCATGATCGCCCGGGAGCCGCTGGTGCGCGGCCTGTTCGAGTCGCCGAAGGGCGGCACGTTCACGCACGGCGCGACCTGGGGTGGCCACCCGGTCTCCACCGCGGTCGCGGTCGCCAACATCACCGCCATGCGGGACGAGAACGTCCTCGGCAACGTCCGCACCCTCGGCCCCGGGCTGCGCGCCGGGCTGGAGGCCCTCAAGGACCGCTACCGCGTCGTGAAGGACGTGCGCGGCATGGGCTTCTTCTACGCGGTGGAGCTGATGGCCGACAGCGAGACCGGCCGCGAGCTGACCGAGGAGGAGTCGACGAAGGTGCTGCGCGAGGTGCTGCCGAGCGCCTTCAAGCGCACCGGCGTCATCCTGCGCCCCGACGACCGGGGCGCGACGATGCTGATGATCTCGCCGCCGCTGGTGGCCGACCGCGAGGTGCTGGGCGAGCTGCTCTCCGGCGTGGACGTGATGATCGCGGACGTGCAGCGGAGCGTGCTGGGCTGAGCCGGCGGGCCGTGCGGCCCCTCCTTTGTACCGGTGCAGGCAGGCGGCGACGTCTGCCTGCACCGGCGCACCCGTTTGCGCCGCATAACGCGTCCGATATACGGCGCCGCAATCCTGGGAAATGCCGCCGCAACACGGCCGCAACAGATTGCGCAGTCATTTTCCCCTGGTACCCAGAAACGGCTACGCTCTGGCGCTTTCCCTGGCGTTCACCGGGCAGCCATGATCCCGGACACTGCTGAATTTTCCGAAGGCTGGGCTTTCCGAGAGGAATGGGGTCCCTGTGCAAGAGAGAAATACGGCCGACCACGAAGGCGGCGACGGCGCCACGGAGACCGAGGGCGCCGGACTGCGGGGCGAACTCAAACAGCGCCATATGCGGCTCATCGCCCTCGGCGGGGTCATCGGCGCGGGGCTCTTCGTCGGCAGCGGCGTGGTCATCGAGGACGCCGGACCGGCCGCCATCATCTCGTTCCTGCTGGCCGGCGGGCTGGTCATCCTGGTGATGCGGATGCTGGGCGAAATGGCGGTGGCCCGCCCCTCGGTGGGCTCCTTCTACGCGTACGCACGCCTCGCCCTGGGCAATTGGGGCGGATTCACCATCGGCTGGCTCTACTGGTATTTCTGGGTGAATGTCGTGGCACTGGAGGCGGTGGCCGGCGCGAGCCAGCTGCACGTCTGGCTGCCCGGTATTCCGCTGTGGGTCATCAGCCTCTGCCTGATGGTCATCCTCACCGCGGTCAACATGTTCTCGGTGAAGTCCTTCGGGGAGTTCGAGTACTGGTTCTCCTCCATCAAGGTCGCCGCCATCACCGTATTTCTCGTCCTCGGCCTGGTATTCGTCCTCGGGCTGTGGCCGGGGGCCCACCACGCGGACGTCTCGAACCTGACCGCGCACCACGGTTTCGCGCCGCACGGCATCGGCCCGGTGCTCGCCGCCGTCATTCCGGCCGTCGGCTTCTTCACCGGCGCCGAGATCGCCGCGCTGGCCGCCTCGGAGTCCAGCGAGCCGCGCCGCAACGTCGCCAAGGCCACCAACTCCGTCGTGCTGCGCGTGCTGCTCTTCTACGTCGGCTCGATCTTCCTGGTCATCGCGATCGTGCCGTGGAACAAGCCGGACGTGGCGGACGGCCCGTACGTCGCCGCGCTCCAGCAGATCGGCATCCCCGCCGCCGGCACCCTGATGCGGCTCCTGGTCCTGGTCGCCGTGCTCTCCTCGCTCAACGCCGGGCTCTACAGCGCCTCCCGCATCGTCTTCGCGCTGACCAGGCACGGCGACGCGCCGCGCGGCCTGACCAAGCTCAGCAAGCGGGGTGTGCCGCGCCGCGCGATCCTCCTCGCGACCACCCTCGGCTATGTCTCGGTGATCATCGCGTATGTCTCGCCGGACGCGGTCTTCTCCTTCATCGTGCACTCCTACGGCGCGGTGGCCCTCTTCGTGTACCTGCTCGTCGCCCTCTCCCAGTTGCGGCTGCGCCGCCGCCTGGAGCGTGAGGACCCGGGCTCCCTCCAGCTGAAGATGTGGTGGTACCCGTACCTGAGCTGGTTCACGGTGGCCGCGATGGGGGTCGTGATCGTCACGATGGCCGTACTGCCCTCCACCCGCAAGGACTTCGCGGCCAGCGCGGTCACGCTCGTGGTGGTGCTCGCGGCGTACGGCGTGCGCGCCTACCGGAAGCGGGGGCCGGGCGGGGCCGCCGCCGAGGCGCCGCAAGAGGCGCCCGTCGGCCTGCCGAGTACGGGAGCAACGGCGGTGTCGGCTTCGGAGGCGAAGGCTCCACGCGCCTGACCGGGGTGCGTGCGGGCCGTACCGGATACGGCCCGCACCCCCAGGTGTCCGTCCGTCAGACCACAGCCCCCGAGTCGTCGGCGCGCCGTGCGCCCGCGCGGCGGCGGGCTCCGGTCGTCGACGGTGCGGACTTGGCCCGTCCGGCCGGCCGGGGCGGCGGCGCCGTACTGCGTGCCTCCAGCGAGATCGCCAGCGGCATCGCCGTGAACAGCGACGAGTACGTGCCGACGCCGATGCCGATCAGCAGCGCCACCGCGAAGTCGGTGAGCGTGTCACCGCCCAGGAACGCCAGCGCGGCCAGGATCAGGACGGCGCCGATGCCGGTGTTCACCGTGCGCGGCAGGGTCTGCAGGATCGCGGAGTTGGCGATCCGGTCGAACGGCGCCTTGCGGTTCGCGCCCCACAGCTCGCGCACCCGGTCGAAGACGACGACGGAGTCGTTGACGGAGTACCCGATGACGGTGAGCAGCGCCGCCAGGAACACCCCGTCCACCGGCTTGCCCAGCCAGGCGAAGACGCCGACCAGGATCAGCACGTCGTGCGCCATCGCGGCGACCGCCGAGGCCCCGAAGGTCCAGCGGAAGCGGGCCGCCAGGTACGCGAGCTGGGCGAGCAGCGCCACGCCGAGGGCGATCAGCGCGTTGCGGCGCAGCTCGTCCCCCAAGCTCGGCCCGATCAGCTCGTCCCGTACCTTCTCCGTCTTCCCGCCCAGCCCGGCGACGGTCCTGCGGACCTCGCTCTCCTGGGCGGCGGTCAGCTTCTCGGTGCGTACGGTGAGGTCGCCGTCGCCGGAGGCGTTCACCACGGCGCGCGGGAACCCGGCGTCGGCGAGCGCCTTCCGGGCCGCGCCGGGGTCCACCTCGGTGGCGGTGGCGTACTCGACCATCCGCCCGCCGGTGAACTCCACGCCGAAGTCCAGGCCGCGCAGCCCGATCCCGCCGACGGCCAGCACCAGCGCGAGCGCGGAGGCGGCGAGCCAGCGGCGCCGGTGGCGCATCAGATCGGGGCCGCGGCGGGCCAGCCAGGTGCGGACCCGGCCCTCGTCGGCCAGCCCGGTGAGGCGCGGCGCCGCCCGTACGAGGTCCCGCCCGAGGGCGAATTCGGCGAGCACCCGGGTGACGACCAGGGCACTGATCATCGAGGCGAGGACGCCGATGGAGAGGGTGACGCCGAAGCCGCGTACCGGCCCGGAGGCGAAGAAGAACAGCAGTCCGGCGGCGAGCAGGGTGGTGATGTTGGAGTCCGCGACGGCGCTGAAGGCGTTGCGGAAGCCGGCGGTCAGGGCAGTGCGGATGTCCGTGCGCGCGCCGTTGTCCGCGCCGCCGCGCCGCTTCTTCCTCCGCCCCGCCGCGTACTCCTCCCTGGCGCGTTCAAACACCAGGACGTTGGCGTCCACCGCCATCCCGATGGCCAGCACGAAGCCGGCCAGGCCCGGGAGGGTGAGGGTGGCGCCGAGCGCGAGCAGCGCGGCGTAGGAGATCAGCGCGTAACAGGCCAGGGCCAGCGCGGCGAGGACGCCGAGCAGCCGGTAGACGACGGTGATGAAGAGCGCGGTGAGCCCGATGCCGATGACCGCGGCTCCGGCGCTGGCCTCGATGGCGTCGGCGCCCAGCGTCGGCCCGACGGTCCGCTGCTCGACCAGCTCGACCGGTACGGGCAGCGCGCCGCCCTTGATGAGCAGCGCGAGGTCCTGGGCCTCCTGCTGGGTGAAGCTGCCGGTGATCTGGGTGGAGCCGCCGGTGATGCCGGTGCCGCAGGCCACCGACTCGTTGACCTGCGGGGAGGAGATGACCTTGTCGTCGAGGACGATGGCGGCCCGGCGGGCCGGGTCGCCGACGGGCTTGCAGGCGGCCTCGCCGGTGAGCTTCGCCCACTGCTTCTCGCCGCTGCCGCGCAGGTCGACGGCGACGTACCAGCCGCTGCCGCGCTCGGCGTCGAAGCCGGCCTCGGCGCCGTCGACCTGCTCGCCGGTGAGCGCGGCCGGGCCGACGCGCAGCGGCTGCCCGGACTCGTCGCGCAGGGTGCGCTCGTTCCCGGGCCCGGGCCGGCCGTCGCCGGACGGGCCGGTGCCGTGTACGGGGTGGAAGGTGAGCTGGGCGGTGCGGCCGAGGACCTCGGCGGCCTCGCGGGGGTCCTGGACGCCGGGGAGTTCGACGACGATGCGGTGCTCGCCGGAGCGGGCGAGGGTCGGTTCGGAGACGCCGAGGCCGTCGACGCGGCGGCGCAGCACCTCCAGCGTGCGTTCGGTGGCAGCGCGGTCGGCCTTGGCGGTGGGCGAGTCCCGGGTCTCCAGGACGAGTTGCGTACCGCCGCGCAGGTCGAGCCCGAGGCGGGGGGACTGGGTGAGGGAGAGGTAGAGCGAGAGGGCGAGGACGGCGAGCGCGAGCAGCGCGCGCAGCCTCGAAGCGCGGTTCATGGGCAGGGGCCTCCAACAGGCGGTGCCGCGCGGCCGGTTGCGTACGGGCGCGGCGGAGAACCGGCGGACGCCCCCGGTGACCTGGTCCGGTCAGGGGGTGCCGCCGTCTGGCTCGATCACCTGTGGGAGAGGGGTGGGGCGCGGGCCGCCCAAAGGCCCGCGGCGCACTGCGGCCGGCCGTCGGCCTCCCGGCGCACGGACGGCCAGGGCAGTGCGCGCAGCCGGGGTGCGTAGTGGCTTGCGGGGTCCAGGCCCGGGGCCGGGTGCGCGGCGTGCTGTTCGGCCGGCGTCGCGCGGCCGGTGCGCGGGAGGGCGTGCAGACAGCCGGGCTGGGTGGGCCCGGAGTGCGCGTGCGGCGGGGACGTCTGGCCCGCGGAGGCGTACTGGGACGTCTGGCCCGCGGAGGCGTACGGCGCGCCGCCCTCGTACGAGGTCGTGGCAGCGGCCGCCGCCGTGGGGCTCAGCCCGCCGAGGACGAGCGCGAAGACCGCGAGCAGCGCCCGCAGGGCGGCCGTGGGCCGCATCCGCCGGTCCATGCCGCCTCCTCGTCCGGGCTCGCCGTCCGGATGCCGGCCTGATCGCCGCACCCGGACGGATGTCCGCACACTCTGCCACGGACGGGAGGTTTCCGGAGGGCCCCGGCCAGGACGCCTGCTAGGACGCCTTCGCCTCCGGCGCGGTCATGGCGTCCGTCATCACCGCGGTGACGGTCTCGTACAACGCCGCCCAGGACGCCTCGATCTCAGGGGTCCAGGCGTCCCCCGCGAAGTGCCGCAGCGCGGCGATCAGGCTGCCGCCGACGGCCGGGAAATGCTCGGGGAGGGCGCCGTACCCGGCGTGCCGGGCGCCGAGCCCCTGGAGGATGCGGACGACGGTGTCGGTGTCCTCCAGGTTGGCCACCAGCCCGCCGATCGCGTTCCAGAGGCGGTCCTCCTGCTCTTCGAGGTGCTGGGCGAACAGCGGCCGCACCCCGGGGTGATGGGCGAAGAGATGGGCGTAGAAGTACTTCGTCACGGCGGTGCCGTGGGGCTCGACGGCGGCGTAACTGCTTTTGACGAGCGCGGGGTTGAAGGTCATGACGGGACAGTAGGCAGCGCGCGTTTCCGTGGGCCGGTGCCGCCGTGACCGTACGGGAAGCGCTCCCTCAGCGAGGGCCGGGTGCCGTTGTGAGACGGGGGCAAATCCGGGCACCCGCCCAGCTCCGTTGCCACGGGCGGATACTGGGCCGCATGGGAAAGGTTCACGCACGTATAGACGGCAGGCTGCGCACGTTCATCGAGGCGCAGAAGATCTTCTTCACCGCGACCGCGCCGCTCTCGGGGGACGGCACCGTCAACCTCTCGCCCAAGGGCCTGTCCGGGTCGTTCGCGGTCCTCGACGAGCACACCGTGGCATACCTCGACTTCGCCGGCAGCAACGCCGAGACCGTCGCGCACCTGCGGGAGAACGGCCGCATCACGCTGATGTGGTGCGCCTTCGAGGGCCCGCCCAACATCGTCCGCGTGCACGGCCGCGGCGAGCCGGTCTTCCGCGACGACCCGCGGTGGGACGGCCTGCTCGCGCACTTCCCCGGCATCGACGGCGCCGCGCACGGCCTGCGCGCGGTCATCGTCGTCACCGCCGAGCTGATCCGCGACACCTGCGGCTACGGCGTGCCGTTCATGACGTACGACGAGGACCGCCCGCTGCACCGCTCGCGCTTCGAGCGGGAGACGGACGAAAGCCTGGACGCGTACTTCCAGAAGAAGGAGTGGATCGCGCAGAGCATCGACGGGCTGCCGGGGCTGCCCCTGCCGCTGCCGCCGCTGCCGTAGAAGCGCGCGGGCCCCGCAGAAGCGGACGGGCCCCGCCTCCCTCAGGGGAAGCGGGGCCCATGCGCGCCCGTGCGGAGTCAGCTGCTCGTCAGCCGTTCCGCTGCGCCAGCCGCAGCAGGTGATCGGCGAGCGCCTGGCCGCCGTCCGGGTCGCGGCTGATCAGCAGCAGCGTGTCGTCGCCGGCGATGGTGCCGAGGATGACGTGCAGCTCGGCCTGGTCGATGGCCGAGGCCAGGAACTGCGCCGCACCCGGCGGCGTACGCAGCACCACCAGGTTCGCCGACGCCTCGGCCGAGATCAGCAGCTCGCTGGAGAGGCGGCGCATCCGCTCCTCCTTGGCGGACTCGCCGAGCGGCGCCTTGGGCGTGCGGAAGCCGCCCTCGCTCGGCACCGCGTAGATCAGCTCTCCGTTGGTGTTGCGGATCTTCACCGCGCCCAGCTCGTCCAGGTCCCGGGAGAGCGTCGCCTGGGTGACGCTCAGCCCGTCGTCGGCCAGCAGCTTGGCCAGCTGGCTCTGGGACCTGACCGGCTCGCGGTTGAGAATGTCCACGATCC
The DNA here is from genome assembly GCF_040301705.1 of Streptomyces sp. NPDC000151. Classification (NCBI taxonomy): domain Bacteria; kingdom Bacillati; phylum Actinomycetota; class Actinomycetes; order Kitasatosporales; family Streptomycetaceae; genus Streptomyces; species Streptomyces sp. NPDC000151. The sequence continues at coordinate 37,464 of NZ_JBEPFC010000025.1, forward strand.
GGCGGTGCCGGGCGGTCCGTGTCTGCGGTACGGCGTGGCCGTGCAGCGAATCGTTGTCCTGCGCCTCGGTCATCGTTCTGCTCAGTCTCCGGATCGTCGTTCCCCGTCGGCCGCCTCCTGGGCCGCGTCGAGGACGCCGGGCAGCTTCTGGAGGAACACCTCCACCTCTGCGTCCGAGACGATCAGCGGCGGCGCGAGCCGGACCACGTCCGGCACGCAGGCGTTCACCAGGAGACCAGCGTCCTGAGCGGCCTGCTGCACCTTCGGCGCGTGCGGCCCCGTCAAGACGATACCCAGCAGCAGGCCCGCACCGCGGACCGAGCCGACCAGCGGGTGTCCGAGAGCCTCGATCCCGCCGCGCAGCCGCTCCCCGGCCCGCTTCACGTGATCGAGCAGCCCGTCCGCCTCGATGGTGTCCAGGACGGCCAGCGCGGCGGCGCAGACGACGGGGTTTCCGCTGAAGGTGGAGCCGTGCGCGCCGGGCGTGAGCAGCTCGGCGGCCTTCCCGTACGCGAGGGTCGCGCCGATCGGCAGCCCGCCGCCCAGCCCCTTGGCGAGCGTGACGACGTCCGCCTCGACGCCCTGGGCCTGCGCCTCCAGCCAGTTCCCGGTCCGGCCGATGCCGGTCTGGATCTCGTCCAGGACGAGCAGGGTGCCGGTGGCGGCGGTGATCTCGCGGGCGGCCCGGAGGTACCCGGCCGGGGGCACGATGACGCCGTTCTCGCCCTGCACCGGCTCCAGAATCACGAAGGCGGTGTCGGTGGTGACGGCCTCCCGCAGCGCCTCGGTGTCGCCGTACGGTACGTACGTCACGTCACCGGGCAGCGGGCGGAACGGGTCCTGCTTGGCGGGCTGGCCCGTCAGCGCGAGGGAGCCCATGGTCCGGCCGTGGAAGCCGCCGACGGTGGAGACGATGTGGGTCCGCCCGGTCAGCCGGCCGATCTTGAAGGCGGCCTCGTTGGCCTCGGCGCCCGAGTTGGAGAAGTACACCCGCCCTGGACGGCCGCCGGCGATCTGCAGCAGCCGCTCGGCGAGCGCGACGGTCGGCTCGGTGATGAAGAAGTTCGAGACGTGCCCGAGGGTGGCGACCTGGTCGGAGACGGCGCGGACGACGGCCGGGTGCGCGTGGCCGAGCGCGTTGACCGCGATGCCGCCGAGGAAGTCGAGGTACTCGGCCCCGTCGGCGTCCCAGACCTTGGCGCCCTCGCCGCGCACCAGTGGGATCCGGGGCGTGCCGAAGTTGTCCATCATGGCGCCCTGCCAGCGCCGGGTGAGCCCCGTGTTGCTCAGTCCGTTCGTCATGCCGCCCCCTCGTCCTCGTGTGCGTCGGGCACGACCATCGTGCCGATGCCCTCGTCGGTGAAGATCTCCAGCAGGATCGAGTGCTGGACCCGCCCGTCGATCACCCGGGCGGTGTGCACGCCGTTGCGTACCGCGTGCAGGCAGCCGCGCATCTTGGGCACCATGCCGCTGGCCAGGTCCGGCAGCAGCTTCTCCAGCTCGGTCGCGGTGAGCCGGGAGATGACCTCGTCGCTGTTCGGCCAGTCCTCGTACAGGCCCTCGACGTCGGTGAGGACCATCAGCGTCTCGGCGTTCAGCGCGGCGGCGAGCGCCGCGGCCGCCGTGTCGGCGTTCACGTTGTACACGTGGCCGTCGTCCGCGCTCCGGGCGATGGACGAGATCACCGGGATCCGGCCGTCGTCCAGCAGCGCCTCGACCGCACCCGCGTCGATGGCGGAGATCTCGCCGACCCGGCCGATGTCCACCCGCTCGCCGTCGATGTCCGCGTAGTGCTTGGTCGCGGACATCAGGTGGGCGTCCTCGCCGGTCATGCCGACGGCGAGCGGCCCGTGCTGGTTGAGCAGCCCGACCAGCTCCCGCTGGACCTGCCCGGCCAGCACCATCCGTACGACGTCCATGGCCTCGGGCGTGGTGACCCGCAGCCCGGCCTTGAACTCCGACTCGATGCCCAGCGTGGCCAGCTGCTTGCTGATCTGCGGGCCGCCGCCGTGCACGACGACCGGGCGGAGCCCGGCGTGCCGCAGGAACACCACGTCCTGCGCGAAGGCGGCCTTCAGCTCCTCGTCGATCATGGCGTTGCCGCCGAACTTGATGACGACGGTCTTGCCGTGGTGGCGGGTGAGCCAGGGCAGCGCCTCGATGAGGATGCGGGCCTTGGGCAGCGCCGTGTGTTTGCGTGCGGTGGTCGGCTCGCTCATGAGGAATACGCGCTGTTCTCGTGGACGTAATCGGCGGTGAGGTCGTTGGCCCAGATGATCGCGGACTCGGCACCGGCGGCGAGGTCGGCGGTGATCCGGACCTCCCGGTACCGCATGTCGACCAGGTCGCGGTCCTCCCCCACCGAGCCGTTCTTGCAGACCCACACGCCGTTGATCGCGACGTTCAGCTGGTCGGGCTCGAAGGCGGCGGAGGTGGTGCCGATGGCGGACAGCACCCGTCCCCAGTTCGGGTCCTCACCATGGATGGCGCACTTGAGCAGGTTGTTCCGCGCGATGGACCGCCCGACCTCCACGGCGTCGTCCTCGCTCGCCGCGTTGATCACCTCGATGCGGATGTCCTTGCTGGCGCCCTCGGCGTCGCCGATGAGCTGCCGCGCGAGGTCGTCGCAGACCTCGGTTACGGCGGCCGCGAATTCCGCGGCCTCCGGGGTCACGCCGGACGCGCCCGAGGCGAGCAGCAGCACGGTGTCGTTGGTCGACATGCAGCCGTCGGAGTCGACCCGGTCGAAGGTCGTACGGGTCGCGCCGCGCAGCGCCGTGTCCAGCTGCTCCGCCGGCACATCGGCATCCGTCGTCAGCACGACGAGCATGGTGGCCAGCCCCGGCGCGAGCATCCCCGCGCCCTTGGCCATGCCGCCGACGACCCAGCCGTCGCGCTCCGCGAATGCCGTCTTGTGCACGCTGTCGGTGGTCTTGATCGCGATGGCGGCCTTCTCGCCGCCGTGCGCGCTCAGCTCACCGGCCGCCTTCTCGATGCCCGGCAGCACCTTGTCCATCGGCAGCAGCTCGCCGATCAGCCCGGTCGAGCAGACCGCGACCTCCCCGGCGTTCTGGCCCAGCACCTCGGCGACCTTCTCGGCGGTCGCGTGGGTGTCCTGGAACCCCTTCGGCCCGGTGCAGGCATTCGCCCCGCCGGAGTTCAGTACGACGGCACTGACCTGCCCGGCCTTGAGCACCTGCTGGGACCAGAGGACCGGCGCCGCCTTGACGCGGTTGGCGGTGAAGACGCCGGCGGCGGCCAGTCGCGGACCGGTGTTCACCACGAGGGCGAGGTCCGCGTTCCCGTTCTCCTTGATCCCGGCGGCGATGCCCGCCGCCGTGAATCCCTTGGCTGCCGTAACCGTCACGGCGCGACTCCGATCGTGGAAAGTCCCGTGTCCTCGGGGAGCCCGAGGGCGATGTTCATGCTCTGTACGGCGCCACCGGCCGTACCCTTCGCGAGGTTGTCGATCGCGCAGATCACGATGATCCGCCCGGCGGCCGCGTCGTACGCGACCTGGAGCTGCGCCGCGTTCGACCCGTACACGGCCGCGGTGGCCGGCCACTGCCCCTCAGGCAGCAGCTGTACGAAGGGCTCGTCGCCGAACGCCTTCTCGTACGCGGCCCGCAGGTCCTCCCCCGTCAGCCCCGGCTTCGCCTTGGCCGTGCAGGTCGCGAGGATGCCGCGCGGCATGGGCGCGAGCGTCGGCGTGAAGGACACACTGACCGGCTCGCCCGCGGCAGCACTCAGGTTCTGGATCATCTCGGGGGTGTGCCGGTGCACGCCCCCCACGCCGTACGGGCTCATCGACCCCATGACCTCGGAGCCGAGCAGGTGCGGCTTGGCCGCCTTGCCCGCGCCCGACGTGCCGGACGCGGCGACGATCACGGCCTCCGGCTCGGCCAGCCCCGCCGCGTATGCGGGGAACAGCGCGAGCGAGACGGCGGTCGGGTAACACCCCGGGACGGCGATGCGCTTGGACCCCTCCAGCGCGGCGCGCGCCCCGGGAAGCTCGGGGAGCCCGTACGGCCAGGTACCGGCGTGCGGGGACCCGTAGTACTTCTCCCAGTCCCCCGCGTCCTTCAGCCGGAAGTCCGCGCCGCAGTCCACGACCAGCACGTCCGGCCCGAGCTCCTCGGCCACGGCGGCGGACTGCCCGTGCGGCAGCGCGAGAAAGACGACGTCGTGCCCGGCCAGCACCTCGGTGGTGGTCGGCTCCAGCACCCGGTCCGCCAGCGGCAGCAGGTGCGGCTGGAGCGCGCCGAGTCGCTGCCCCGCGTTGGAGTTCCCGGTCAGCGCCCCGATCTCCACCTCGGGGTGCGCCAGCAGCAGCCGCAGGACTTCCCCGCCCGCATACCCACTGGCCCCGGCCACCGCCGCTCGTACAGTCATCGAACCCTCCTCGTCGATGGCATGACTATACGGACTACGACACTTTTATGCAACGCCGCATAGCGCCCCTTGATCAAAGCGGCCGAGTTCACGCGACCGACAAGAAGCTGTCACGTACGGACGGAATGAGGGGGCGGCGGTGGGGGGTTTCAGGGGCATGACAGTGGGAGTAGCACTCAACGCGACCGGTGACGTCAATCAGATCGACGCCTCTGTGCGGCTGGCCGAGGAGGCCGCGGCGGCGGGGCTGCGGTCCGCCTGGTTCGGGCAGACCTTCGGCGCCGACTCGCCGCAGCTCGCGGCGATCGTCGGGCGTGCGGTACCGGGCCTGCAGGTGGGCACGTCCGCGATCCCCGTCTTCGGACGCCATCCGCTGGCCGTCGCCGGCCAGGCCCTGACCGCGCAGGCCGCCACGCACGGCCGCTACCACCTCGGCCTCGCGCTCGGCACCCAGCTCCTGACCGAGACGGGCTTCGGCATCCCCTTCGCACGGCCCATCGCCCGCCTGCGGGAATTCCTCACCGCGTTGCGGCAGTTGACCGAGACCGGCACCGCCGACTTCCACGGCGAGCTGCTCACCGCGACCACGCCGGTCCCCGCGCGCGTACCGGGCGCCGACGACGGCGTACCGCTGCTCGTCGCCGCGATGGGCCCGCAGGCGCTGCGGGCCAGCGGGGAGCTGGCGGACGGCATCCTGCCGAACCTCGCCGGCCCCCGCGCCCTGGCCGAGCACATCGTCCCGGCCGTCACCGCGGCGGCGGAGGCCGCCGGGCGTGCCGCGCCCCGCATCGTGGCGTTCGTGCACGGCGTGGTCACCGACGACGTCGACGCCGTGCGCGAGACGGTCACCGGACAGCTCGCGTTCTACGAGCAGATCCCGTCCTACGCCCGGGCCATCGAGCTCTCCGGCGGCAAGCGGGCCGTCGATGTGGCGGTGATCGGCGACGAGCGGACGGTCGCCGCCGAGGTGCGGCGCTACCGCGACGCCGGGGCGACGGAGGTGGTCTTCGTGGGGACGGAGGCCGCCGGGGACGCCGACCGCCGCCGCACCTGGGACCTCCTGGGAGAGCTGGCGGGCTGACCGAGGCGCCCCGCGGCCGGGGGTCCGCCCGCCACAGCGCGCCTCGGCGCCGGTGCGCGGGCGGCGTTCCGTCAGGGCGCCGGCGTGAAGACCAGCGACGCATTGTGGCCGCCGAAGCCGAAGGAGTTGGTGAGGGCGGCCGGGAGGGCGATCCGGCGCGGGGCGCCGGTGACGACGTCGAGCTTCACCTCCGGGTCGAGCGTCTCGACGTTCAGGGTGGCGGGCACGACGCCGTCGCGTACCGCGAGGATCGTCGCGAGCGCGCCGAGGGAGCCCGCCGCGCCGAAGAGGTGGCCGGTCATCGACTTGGTCGCGGTGACGGCCGGGTGGGTGCCGATCGCCTCGGTGACCGACTGCGCCTCGGCGAGGTCACCCTTGGGCGTGGAGGTCGCGTGGGCGTGCACCAGCCCGATGTCCTGCGGCGTGAGCCCGGCGGCGGCCAGCGCCCGGCGCATGGCCCGGACCTGGCCCTCCGGGTGCGCGGCCGTGATGTGGAAGGCGTCCGAGGTGACGCCGGCGCCCGCGAGGGTGGCGTGGGCACGGGCCGCCCGGGCGGCGGCGAACCCTGCGCTTTCCAGTACGACCACGGCCGCGCCCTCGCCGATGACGAAGCCGTCCCGGTCCACGTCGAAGGGGCGGGACGCCCGCTGCGGCTCGTCGTTGCGCGTCGAGTGGGCCTTGGCCTGCGCGAAGCCCGCCATCGTCAGCGCGCAGACGCACGCCTCGGCGCCGCCCGCCACGACCACGTCGGCGCGGCCGAGCCGGATCAGGTCCAGGCCCATGGCGATCGCCTCGGCCCCGGACGCGCAGGCGCTGACGGGGGTGTGGGCGCCGCCGCGGGCGCCGAGTTCGATGCTGACCCAGGCGGCCGGGCCGTTCGCCATCAGCATGGGGACGGTGTGCGGCGACACCCGGCGCACGCCGGACGCCTCCAGCACGTCGTCCTGGCCCAGCATGGTGAGCGCGCCGCCGGTGCCCGTGCCGATCACCACGGCCAGCCGCTCCGGGTCGACCTCGGGCGCGCCCGCGTCGGCCCATGCCTCGCGCGCCGCGACGAGCGCGACCTGCTCGCAGCGGTCCATGCGGCGGGCCTGTACCCGGTCCAGTACCTCGGTCGGTTCGACCGCGAGCCGGCCCGCGATCCGGCCGGGCAGTGCGGCCGCCCACTCCTCGTCGAGCGGGCCGATGCCGGACTGTCCGGCCAGCATCGCGCTCCAGGTCGACGCGGCGTCCCCGCCGAGCGGCGTGGTGGCGCCCAGGCCGGTGACCACGACGTTGTCGGTGTTCATGCTCATGAGCGAGCTCCGTTTGTAGTAGAGATACAACGCCCCGCGTGGCCGAGGGACCCATTCACGGGGCGAGTCGTCGACTCACCGGCCACTCTGCCAAGGAGATTGGGGAGAGGCAGGTAGCGTGATCAACGGAGTCCGGCCTTGGGATATTGTGGAGTCTCCACACAACCAGGAGCAAGATCGACAACGGTACGACCGGCCGGGGCCGGGTCCGGACAGGAGGGGCTGAGAATGAAGCTGCGGTGTGCGGTGCTCGACGACTACCAGGGCGTCGCGCTGTCCATGGCGGACTGGAGCGCGGTGGCCGGGGACGTCGACGTGCGCGTCGTACGGGAGTACATCGGGGACCGGGAGCGGCTGGTCGAAGCGGTCGGGGACTGCGAGATCCTCGTCGTGATGCGCGAACGGACGCCGTTCCCCGCGGAGTTGTTCGCCCGGCTCCCCCGGCTGCGACTGCTGATCACCTCCGGTATGCGCAACGCCGCGATCGACCTGGAAGCGGCGGCCCGGCACGGCGTGACCGTGTGCGGTACGGCCAGCAATACGGAGCCGCCGGTCGAGCTGACCTGGGCGCTGCTGCTGGGCCTGGCCCGCGGCCTCGTCCGGGAGAACACCGCGCTGCGGGAGGGTGGGCCGTGGCAGAGCACGGTGGGCGCCGACCTGCACGGGCGGCGGCTCGGGCTGCTGGGGCTGGGGAAGATCGGTACGAGGGTGGCAGCCGTCGGCCAGGCGTTCGGGATGGACGTCGTGGCGTGGAGCCGTAACCTCACGGACGAGCGGGCCGCGGCGGCAGGCGTCCGGCGGCTGCACACGAAGGAGGAGCTGCTGGAGAGCAGCGACTTCGTCTCCGTGCACCTGGTGCTCGGGGAGCGGACGCGGGGGCTGCTCGGCGCGGCGGAGCTGAAGCGGATGCGGCCGACGGCGTATCTCGTCAACACCTCGCGGGCCGCGATCATCGACCAGGACGCGCTCGCGGAGGCGCTGCGCGGCGGGTGGATCGCGGGCGCGGGGGTCGACGTGTTCGACGAGGAGCCGCTGTCCGCGGGGCATCCGTACAGGTCGCTGCCGAATCTGCTGGCCACGCCGCACCTGGGCTATGTGACGCGGCGCAATTACGAGGGGTACTTCCAGCAGGCGGTGGAGGACATCGCGGCGTTCGTGGCGGGGGCGCCGGTGCGGCAGCTGGGCTGAGGACCGCGGAAAGGCGGCCGGGTGGCGACGCGCGGAAAACGGGAGGCCGCGGGCGCGGGGGCGTGACTAGCATGGCCCCGCATGACGTCCCCTCAGCGCCCGCGCGGCGTTCCCGAGCGGCCCGTTCTCGACGGGCTGGAAGAGAAGTGGTCCCGGCAGTGGGAAGAGTCGGGCGTCCATGTATTCGACCGGTCCGCCGAGCGCGGCCGGGTCTTCTCGATCGACACCCCGCCGCCCACGGTCAGCGGCTCCCTCCACATCGGCCACGTCTTCTCGTACACGCACACCGACGCGGTCGCCCGCTACCAGCGGATGCGCGGCCGGGAGGTCTTCTACCCGATGGGGTGGGACGACAACGGGCTGCCGACCGAGCGGCGCGTCCAGCACCACTTCGGGGTGCGCTGCGACCCGTCGCTGCCGTACGACCCGGACTTCCGCCCGCCGGAGCGGCCAGGAAAGCGTCAACTGCCCGTCTCCCGGCGGAATTTCATCGAGCTGTGCGAGCGGCTGACCGCCGTCGACGAGGAGGCGTTCGAGGAGCTGTGGCGGCGCCTCGGCCTGTCGGTCGACTGGACGCTGACGTACCGCACGATCGGGGACACGGCCCGGACGGTCTCCCAGTACGCCTTCCTGCGGAACCTCGCGCGCGGCGAGGCGTACTCGGCCGAGGCGCCCACGCTGTGGGACGTCACGTTCCGTACGGCGGTCGCCCAGGCCGAGCTGGAGGACCGGGACCGCCCCGCCGCGTACCACCGGCTGGCGTTCGCGCGGACGGACGCCGCCTCCGGCCCCTCGCCCGTCCCGCCGCTCCTCGTCGAGACGACGCGTCCCGAGCTGCTGCCCGCGTGCGTCGCGGTCGTCGCGCATCCGGACGACGCGCGCTATCAGGAACTGTTCGGGAAGACCGTGCGCACCCCGCTCTTCGGGGTCGAGGTGCCCGTCCTCGCGCACCGGCTCGCCGACCCGGAGAAGGGCACCGGCGCCGCCATGATCTGCACCTTCGGCGACACGACGGACGTGACGTGGTGGCGTGAGCTGGCGCTGCCGACCCGCCCGGTCATCGGCTGGGACGGCCGCTTCGCCGCCGGGCCGCCCGCCTGGCTGGAGAGCGAGCGGGCCCGGGCGGCGTACGGAGAGCTGGCCGGGGCCACCGCGTTCACCGCCCGCGAGCGCGTCGTCGCCATGCTGCGGGAGAGCGGCGAGCTGACCGGCGAGCCCCGCCCCGTCACCCACCCGGTGAAGTTCTACGAGAAGGGCGACAAGCCGCTGGAGATCGTCACCACCCGCCAGTGGTACCTCCGCAACGGCGGCCGGGACCGGCCGCTGCGGGACGAACTGCTGCGGCGTGGCGCCGAGTTGCACTGGCACCCGGACCGGATGCGCGTCCGGTACGAGAACTGGGTCGGCGGCCTGAACGGTGACTGGCTGATCAGCCGGCAGCGGTTCTTCGGCGTGCCGATCCCCGTCTGGTACCCGCTGGACGCCACGGGCGCCCCCGATTACGGCACGCCGATCGTCCCGGACACGGCGGCGCTGCCCGTCGACCCGAGCGCCGAGGCACCGCCCGGGTACACGGAGGCGCAGCGCGGTGCCCCGGACGGCTTCATCGGGGATCCGGACGTCATGGACACCTGGGCGACCTCCTCCCTCACCCCGCAGATCGCGGCCGGCTGGCCGGCCGACCCCGACCTCTTCGAGCGGGTCTTCCCGATGGACGTCCGGCCGCAGGCTCACGAGATCATCCGTACCTGGCTGTTCTCCACGGTCGTCCGCGCGCACGCCGAGCACGGCACACTGCCGTGGCGGCACGCCACGATCTCCGGCTGGATCCTCGACCCGGACCGCAAGAAGATGTCGAAGTCGAAGGGGAACACCGTCACGCCGCTGGACCTGCTGGCGCACCACGGGTCCGACGCGGTGCGGTACTGGGCGGCGAGCGGGCGCCCCGGCACGGACACCGCGTTCGACACCGGCCAGATGAAGATCGGCCGCCGGCTGGCCACGAAGATCCTCAACGCGAGCCGGTTCGTCCTCGGCTTCGCGCCGGTCGCGGACGGCACACCGGTCACCGAACCACTCGACCGTTCCCTCCTCTCCGTCCTGGCCGCAACGGTCGAGGAAGCCACCGCCGCCTTCGAGGACTTCGACTACGCCCGCGCCCTGGACCACACCGAACGGTTCTTCTGGCGCTTCTGCGACGACTACCTGGAACTGGTCAAGGACCGGGCGTACGGAACGGCGGAGACCGACGCCGCCGGGGCGGCCTCGGCGCGGGCCACCCTCACGACCGTGCTGAGCACGCTGCTGCGCCTCTTCGCGCCGGTGCTGCCGTTCGTCACGGAGGAGGTCTGGTCGTGGTGGGCGCCCGGCTCGGTGCACCGCGCCCCCTGGCCGGAAGCGGACCCGCTGCGCGCGCTCGCGGACGGCACGGACCCCGCGCTGCTCGACACGGCGGCGGAGGTCCTCACCGCGGTCCGCCGGGCGAAGTCCGCGGCCAAGGTGTCCATGCGGACGACGGTGACGGGGGCGGTGATCACCGGACCGTCCACGGCACTGGAGGCGTTCACCCTGGTCGCCGCCGACGTCCGCGCGGCGGGGCGGATCGCCCGCACCGAAGAACGCCCCGGGCCGGCACCGCTCACGGTCGACGTCACGCTCTGAAATTCAGGACGACAGTACGAGGGTCCAGGAGCCCTGGTGGCCGTGGAGGGCGGTCACCGAGAGGGGGAGGACGTCGAGGTGCCAGTAGGCGTGCGGCGGGACCTTGAGGGCGTAGATGAGGGCGGCGCGGATCACGCCGGGTTCGGCGACGGCGAGGGCGCTGCCGCCGTCGCCGACCGGGCGGGTGTCGAGCCAGTTGCCGACCCGGATGATGAACGCGAGCAGGGACTCGCCGCCGTGCGGTGCCGTGCGCGGGTCCGCGAGCCAGGCGTCCACGGCCTGCGGCTCGGCGGCCGCCACGTCGCGCAGCGTGCGCCCGCGCCACCGGCCCATGTCGCAGTCGCGCAGCGCGGGCTGCACCAGGGGGGTGAGGCCGAGGAGCTCGCCGGTCTCGCGGCTGCGGGCCGAGGGTGAGCAGTAACGGAGCTCGGCGGCGGCCAGCGGGCTCAGGGCGGGCGCTGCCCGCTCGACCTCGTGCCACCCCATCACGTCCAGCGGCCGGTCGTCGTCGAAGCGCGCTTCGAGCAACGAGGAGCTGCGCCCGGCAGCGACCAGCGTGAGGCGAACAGTCATTCGGTGATGGTAAGAGCGCTTCCGCCGCCGAGAGCCCCGCTGTCACAGATGAAGTCACATATTTGCGGGGCATGTTCGGCATTGACGGCCGGAGTGTGATGTTCCGCCACCCCCGCCATGATCGACACCGGGCGCATGTGCACGGCAAGGGCCCGGCGGTCTCCCGCCGGGCCCTCGTCCTGTCGGTATCGCCGTCGGCCGTCTCGGTATGGCTGTCAGCCGTCCGTCGACTTCTCGTGCCGTACGACGGTGTCGGGGCCGGGCGACATGATCGCTTCATGGCCGTCCTCGAAGCGGACGCGGTACGGCGGGGTCCCGTTCATTCCGAGTACTTCGACGACCTCGGCTTCCCGGTCGTGCTGGCCGACGATCCTGCCGTGCACCAGCAACCGGTCGCCTTTGTGGGCCTCCATCAGAGCTGACCTCCATCCGGATGGTCGGGGATGCGCCCGGACCTGCCGGCACGCAGTCGTCGCGGGCGCTGAGCCGTGCCGCTGGGGAACCGCGCGCCCTCACGGTCAGTTTAGGCCCGGCGGCCGTTCCGGGCGCCGCTCGCGATCGGCCATCGGCGTGACGGGGCGGTGCCGGCCGGGTCCCGCCCGGTCAGCGCGGCGGCCGCACCCGTGACGGATAGTGGTCGGCCACCACCCGCGCCATCGCCCCCGTACGGTCCGTGGCCACCTCCTTCGCGGAGAAGTAGACGTTGCCGCGCACCTGCCGGTAGCCGCCGTCGAAGGTGAGGTGGCGGGAGAGTTCGAGCGGGTTCTGCCAGGGTGCGGGCTGGGCCGGGTCGCCGGCCTTGTAGAGGGCCTCGCCGATGTAGAGGTGCACGCGGGTGCCGTCCACGGTCCGGGCCCACCAGGGCACGAGCTTGGCGTAGTCGGCGGCGGCGAAGCCGATGTTCCAGTAGACCTGCGGGACGACGTAGTCGAGCCACTCCTCGCGGACCCACTTCCGCGTGTCGGCGTACAGATCGTCGTACGTCTGCACGCCCGCCCGGGTGTCGGAGCCCGTCGGGTCGGTGGCCTGGTTGCGCCAGACCCCGAACGGGCTGACGCCGAAGCGGGCCGTGCGCCGGGTCGTACGGACCCGTTCCCCCAGCTCGCGCACCAGCTGGTCGATGTTGTCGCGGCGCCAGCTCGCCCGGTCCGGGAAGGCGTCACCGTACTCCGCGTAGGCCGCGTCGTCGTCGAAGACCTGGCCCGCGACCGGATAGGGGTAGAAGTAGTCGTCGAAGTGGACGCCGTCCACGGGGTAGCGGCGCACCGCGTCCATGATCGCGTCGAGGACGAAGGCGCGGACCTCCGGCAGGCCGGGGTTGTAGTAGAGCTTGCCGCCGTAGGGCAGCACCCATTCCGGGTGCAGCCGGGCGGGGTGGGTGGGGACGAGTTTCGTGGGGTCGGTGTGGTTGGCGACGCGGTACGGGTTGAACCACGCGTGCAGCTCCAGATCGCGCGCGTGCGCCTCGCGGACGGCGAAGTCCAGCGGGTCCCAGCCGGGGTCGCGGCCCTGGACGCCGGTGAGGTACTGCGACCACGGCTCGTACGGGGAGGGCCACAGCGCGTCGGCGGTGGGGCGCACCTGGAAGATCACCGCGTTCAGCCGGGCGGCGGCCGCCTTGTCGAGGTACGCGACCAGTTCGGCCTGCTGCTGCGCGGCGGTCAGGCCCGGCTTGGAGGGCCAGTCGCGGTTGGCCACGGTCGCCAGCCACATCCCCCGGAACTCCGACCGACGGCTGACCTCGTCGTCCCGCCCCCGCCCGTGACCTGCGCCTTCGACGGGGTTCCCGGCCCCGCCCGGCGTGCTCGCCGCCGCACCCGGCGTCCAGAGCATCGAGGACGCCGCCCCGAGCGCCGCCACCGTGAAACCTCTGCGAGTGAAACTGTTCCGGGCGATTCTCCCTATTCGTCGCATACCGCCACCCCTTCCGTCCGGTACGTCCGGCTCTCCACGCTCAGAATGCCCGCCCCGCCCGCCCCTGCGCACCAGCGCGCGGAGTAACGTCGGGGCCGAGGCGGGCGTCGGACCCTTACGGCCCCCGCCGGTCCCGAAGATCAGCGAAAGGCACGATGTGACCGACATCGAACGCGTCGGAGTGGTCGGCTGCGGCCAGATGGGCGCCGGCATCGCCGAGGTATGTGCGCGGGCCGGCCTGGAGGTCATGGTCGCCGAGACCACCGGCGAGGCCCTGGAGCTCGGCCGCACCCGCCTGACCAATTCCCTCGGCAAGGCGGCCGAGCGCGGCAAGATCACCACCGCGGAGCGCGACGCGACGCTCGCCCGGCTCAGCTTCACCACCGACCTCGGCGAATTCTCCGACCGCGACCTCGTCATCGAGGCGGTCGTGGAGAACGAGCAGGTCAAGACCGAGATCTTCCAGGTGCTCGACCAGGTCGTCACGCGCCCCGACGCGATCCTGGCCTCCAACACCTCCTCCATCCCGCTGGTGAAGCTCGCCGTCGCGACCTCCCGCCCGGAGCAGGTCATCGGCATCCACTTCTTCAACCCCGCCCCGGTGCAGAAGCTGGTCGAGATCATCCCGGCGCTCACCACCGGCGAGGACACCATCAAGCGCGCCGAGGCGATGGTCCGCGACCACCTGGGCAAGCACGCCATCCGCGCCCAGGACCGCTCCGGCTTCGTCGTCAACGCGCTGCTGATCCCCTACCTGCTCTCCGCGATCCGGATGTTCGAGCAGGGCACCGCCAGCCGCGAGGACATCGACAACGGCATGGAGCTGGGCTGCGCCCACCCGATGGGCCCGCTGAAGCTGGCCGACCTGATCGGCCTGGACACCGTGGCCTCGGTCGCCGACTCGATGTACGAGGAGTTCAAGGAGCCGCTGTACGCCGCTCCCCCGCTGCTGCAGCGGATGGTCGACGCGGGCCGCCTGGGCCGCAAGACCAGCTCGGGCTTCTACGCGTACTGAGCCCGCTCGGCCGTTACGGAACGTAGCGGTCCGCACCTACGCGTCCGGCCCGTGCCGCTCCCTTCCTTCCGGAGCGGCACGGGCCGTCGTCGTCCCACGGGGGCGCCGGACGGCATCCGAAGGCGTGGGCCGTCCGGCCGTCCGCCGCCGCTCGGGGGAAAGACGGCGGTCGGACACCGCCGGCGGGCGCCCGTCCGCCGGCTGCTGCCCCCGTGGCCCTGTTGAGTCAACTCCTCGGCCACCATGGTCGGGACCGTGTGAAAGGGCCCGGTTGGGGTGCGCGATTCGCACCCCGTGTGAAGTCCGCGCACCCCTGCCGGGACGTCGGCGACGCCTGATTCACACGGGGTGTGCGCACTTGACTCGCATATTCCTGCCGCACACTCTCCCGCCCTGCCCCACAAAGCTGTTCACTGTCTGTAGTACGAAAAACACCGAGTATCCGAGAGGAATGAGGAGCGGACAGTGACCGCCCACCCTGAATCCGACCCAGTGGCCACCGACGTGGCGGAGCTGAGGCGCTGCTGCGATGTGCGTACCGCACGCGTCGACGGCCAGCTCGCCCTGCTGGCGCAGCGGTCCGAGCAGTACGAGCGCGAAGCGGACGAGCTGCACAGCCGGCTCACGCGCATCGAACACGGACGGTGGCCACTGCCGTCCATCGTCGCGCTCACGGGGATCGCGGCCCTGGCGGTCGCCGTGTGGCAGGTCCTGACGAACTGACCGGCGCGGGGCGCCGGTCAGCCCAGGGCCGTGGCGGACCCGCTGCTCAGCCGAGCCGGAGGTGATGCAGCATCAGCAGCGCCGCCGCCATGTTGGCGGCCGGCACCTCACCCCGCGCCACCATGTCCGGCACGAGCTTGAGCGGTACCCACTCCCGCCGGTCGGACTCGAAGTCGTCCTCGGGAGGGCCGACGTACTCCGCCCGGTCGGACCAGTAGATGTGGTGCCGGGCGTCCGTGAGGCCGTTGGACGGCTCCACGGACAGCAGATGGGTCAGGGGGCCGGGCCGCCAGCCGGTCTCCTCCTCCATCTCACGGGCGGCCGCGACGGCGACGTCCTCGCCGTCCTCGACCACCCCGGCGGCCAGCTCCCAGCCCCAGGTGTCGGTGATGAAGCGGTGCCGCCACAGCAGCAGCACCTCGTTCGCCTCGTTGACCACCGTGGCCACCGCTACGGCCCGCATACGGATCAGGTAGTGGTCCAGATGCCGCCCGTCCGGGAGTTCCACATCAGCGAGGTTGACCCGGAACCAGCGGTTCTCGTACACGGTCTGCTCCTTGAGGTTTTTCCATCGCACGTGCCTGCCACCTTCCGCCGAAGAGATGGCACGTGGACACGAGCCATCCGTCAGAGCGGAACGCGCAACGCCTCATCGATCAAGTCGGCCGCGGCGTCGGTGGCGCTGCTTCCGGTTCCGGCAAGGAGTTCGCGTACCGCCCGCAGGCGGTCACGTAACCGCTGCGACTCCATGCCCCGTGCCTGTTCCGCCATCTGCGTCGCGCTGGCAACGGCCTTTTCGGTCTCTCCCTGTCTCAGCTCGATGTGCGCGAGCATGGCGAGCCGGTGCACCCGGCCGCGGTCGTGCGCGGGGGTGTCGACGGCGGCGGTGGCCTGTTCCTGTGCGGCCCGCAGGTCGCCCAGGCTGAGCAGTGCCTCCGCCACCTGTACGTTGACCAGGCCCGGCTGGACGTAGCCGGTCTCGTCCGGCTCCAGACCCGGCCGGATGCGCTCCGCCGCGGCCTCGGCACGGCGGATGCAGGACAGCGCGCCGGCCCCGTCGCCCAGCCGCGCGTACGCCTTCGCCTGCATCGCGTACAGGTCGGCGGCCAGCGCAGCGGTGATGTGCGGGCCCGCGGCACGCAGCGCCGCCTCGGCGAAGGCGACCGCCTGGCGGTACTCGCGGGTGAACAGCGACTGGTTGACCAGCAGCGCGATGATGTACGCGCCGAGCCCGCGGTCGCCGCTCGCCTTGGCCAGCCGCAGCGCCTGGTGGAAGTAGCGCTGCGCGAGCCCGAAGGCGTCCGAGTCGTACGCACAGATGCCGGCCACGGCGACCAGCCCGCCCGTGGCGCGGTGCAGCTGACGGCCGGTGGCGTCGGTGTAGCTGCCGCGCAGCAGCGGCGCCGCCTCGGTGTTGAGGAAGCCGACGATGCGCGCCCTGGTCGCGACGCCGCCGGCCTTGCGGTACATCTGCTCGTAGTGCGTGCGCGCCGAGCGCAGCATCTCGATGTCGGCCATGCTCACCCGGGTCAGGCCGCTGCGCGAGACGTCGGAGTCCTCCGGTGGGTTCTCCCACTCCCATACGGGCATGACCGCCGAGGTCCCGGTCAGCGCGGGCGCGCTGAGGACGTGCGGGCGCTGCTGCTCGTCGGAGCGCCACAGGGCGGTGGCCCGTTCGACGAAGCCGGAGAGCGGGTGGTCGGCGGCGCGGCGGGCGCCGGGCCGGCTCAGCCCGATGTCGTCCAGGCCCACCGGGCGGTGCAGCCGGTCGCTGAGGATCTCGCAGATCAGGTCGGGGACCTGGCCGCGCGGCCGCTGGCCCTTCAACCAGCGGGCCACGGCGGTGTGTTCGTACCGCAGGGACAGGCCGCGCCGGCGGCCGAGCTGGTTGATGTGCACGGCCAGCCCGGCGTGCGAGATGCCCGCCTCGTCCAGGATCGCGTCGAGCAGGGTATTGGGCTCCATGGCCCCCTCCTGGTCCGCGCCCTCGCTCGTCGCGGGCGCGCTTCGCCTCACCACCAGCGTAATCAGGGGAAGTTCACACGGGGTGTGAACGCTGTGGGCCGGCGAGCGCGAGCAGGGCGACGTCGTCGGTGAGCCGGCCGCCCGCGTGCCGGACGATCCGGTCGCGCACGGCGGCGACGAGGGCGCGGGGGGCGAGCGGGCACGTGTCCGCCCCGGACAGGCACGCGAGCAGTTCCGTGTGCAGCGGGAAGAACGCACCGTGCGCGTCGCGGGCGTCCTCGGCGCCGTCCGTGTACAGCAACAGCCCCTCGCGGCCGGCCAGCCGCCCGGAGAACGGGCGGAGCCGGTCCGGGAGCGGGAACAGGCCGAGCGGGGGCAGCGGTTCGTCCTCGGCGACCGGCTCGGCCGTGCCGCCGCCGAACCGATACGGCCAGGGGTGACCGCAGTTCAGTGCGGTGTACTCGCCGCCGTGCGCGATCTGGAGCAGCAGGACGGTGACGAACTCCTCCGCCGCGCCCGGGTCCTCGGCTTCCGCCGCCAGGGGGCAGCCCGGCTCCGTCGTCCGGCTCCGCTCGGCCAGGTGCCGGGCCAGCGCGCGGTCCAGACGGCGTAACACCCCGGACAGCTCCGGCTCGTCGTGCGCGGCCTCGCGGAAGCAGCCGAGCATGGCCGAGACCGTGCCGATGGCCGTCAGGCCGTGGCCGCGCACGTCGCCGATGACGACCCGCAGGCCGTACCGCGTCGGCACCGCGTCGTACAGGTCCCCGCCGATGAGCGCGCCCTCGCCCGCCGACAGGTGCCCGGCGGCGATCCGTATGCCGTCGATCCGCTCCGGCAGCGGGCGCAGCACGAGCCGCTGCGCCGCCTCCGCGACGTCCCGGGTGCGCGCGAGCTCGCGGAGCAGGCGGGCCCGCCGCCCCGCCGTCAGATAGCTGGCGGCGACCACGACGAGGATCGCGGCGCAGGTGCCCAGCCGGGTCGCCGACGGGGTGTACTGGTCGGCCGCGCCGAACGGCACCAGCGCGATGAGCGCGCACAGGCCGCCGAGCACGACACACTCCCGGCGGCCGGTGCCGGCGCAGGCGATGGCCGGGGCGGCGGCGAGCAGTTGGAGTGGCTGGCCGTGGCCGGAACCGGTGAGCTCCCAGGCGAGGACTCCGGCCACCCAGACCCCGGGGAGGACGAGGACGAACAGCCGGCGGACGAAGCTCCCGAACGTTTCTCCCGCCACGGGCGGCAGCGGCCGCCACGCCCGGACGCGGAAGCAGGCCGTGCCGGGCCACCGCCTCCAGGTGCGGTTCATCCGGATGCTCCCCCTCGACCGTGCCGTCGCGTGGTCGCGTGCCGTCGCGCGCCGCCCGCCTGCCCTGGTGCCGCCGCATAAATGCTCCGCGGCGTGATCGATTCTGGCGACGCGAAGCGTCGGGCCCCCCGTCCACCGCCGCCTTCTCACCCCATCGAGTGACACGGGGAGTTGACGTTCCCCCGGCATACCGGCCGGCGGTCCGCACGCACGAGGGCGGGGGCTCGACCCTCGTCGAACCCCCGCCCTCGCAGTGCTGCTTCGTTACGCCCGGAGGGACGCGCCCGTACGCTCCACCGCCGTCGCCACCGCCGCGTCACGGGCCGCGGTGGCCTCGTCCGCGGTCAGCGTGCGGTCGGCCGCGCGGAAGCGCAGCGCGTACGCCAGGGACTTCTTGCCCTCGCCGACCTGCTCGCCGGTGAAGACGTCGAACAGCCGCAGGTCCTCCAGCAGTTCACCGGCCCCGGACCGCAGCGCGGACTCGACGTCGGCGGCCGGGACCGCGGAGTCGACGATCAGCGCGACGTCCTGGGTGGCGACCGGGAAGGTGGAGATCCGCGGCGCGGGCACCACACCCGCACCGGCCCGCTCCAGGAGGTCCAGGTCGATCTCCATCGCGCAGGTCCGCTCCGGCAGGCCCAGCGCCTTGATGACGCGCGGGTGCAGCTCACCGGCGTGGCCGACGAGCACCTCCGCGCCGTCCACGACCGCGCGCAGCGCGGCGCAGCGGCCCGGGTGCCAGGGCGCCTGCTGGTCCTGGCGGACGATCAGGTCCACGCCCGCCTCACGGGCCACCAGGCGGCCCGCCTCGACGGCGTCGGCCCAGGTCGCCGGGTAGCCCTTGCCCCACCAGCCGGCCTGCTCGCGGGCGCCCGCGAGGACCACGGCGGCGCGGCGCGGCTGCTCGGGCAGCGCGCCGTTCAGCGCGGCGATCTCCGCGTCGGTCGGACGGCGGTCGACGGGCAGCCGGGCGGCCGGCTTCTCGTCACCGGTGGGCAGGAAGACCAGGCCGGTCTCGAAGAGCGCCAGGTCGTGCGCGCCCCGGCCGTCGTTGCGGCGCAGCGCGGACAGCAGGCCCGGCAGCAGCGTCGTACGGAGCGAGGGCTCCTCGTCGGAAAGCGGGTTGGCCAGCTTGACGGTCCGGCGGCGCGCGTCGTCCGCCTCGATGCCGAGCTGGTCGAGGACCGCCTCGCCGATGAACGGGTAGTTCAGCGCCTCGACGTACCCGGCGCCTGCCAGCGCGCGGCCGGCCCGGCGGTGCAGCCGCTGCCGCTCGGTCAGGCCGGTGCCCGCGGGCGGCGTCGGCAGCGTGGCGGGCAGGTTCTCGTAGCCCTCCAGCCGGATGACCTCTTCGGCGAGGTCGTTCGGGTCGGTGAGGTCCGGGCGCCAGGACGGCACCGTCACCATCAGCTCGTCCTGGCCGTACACGTCACAGCCGACCTGCTGAAGGCGGCGCACGACGGTCTCGCGGCCGTACGCCACGCCCGCGACCTTGTCCGGGTGGTCCGCCGGGATGGTGATCGTGTGCGGCCCGCTGGGCGCCACGATCTCCGTCACGCCCGCCTCGGCGGTGCCGCCCGCGAGCAGGACCAGCAGGTCGACGGTCCGCTGGGCCGCGGCGGACGCGGCCTCGGGGTCCACGCCGCGCTCGAAGCGCTTGGACGCCTCGGAGGACAGCTTGTGGCGGCGGGCCGTGCGCGCGATGGTCAGCGCGTTGAAGTGCGCGGCCTCGATGACGACCTCGGTCGTGCCCCGCACCTCACCCGTCTCCGGGTCGGCCGCGTGGTCGGCGATCTCGGTGTTGGCGCCGCCCATGACGCCCGCCAGGCCGATCGGCCCGCGGTTGTCGGTGATGACCAGGTCCTCGGCGTCCAGCACGCGCTTCGTGCCGTCCAGCGTCGTGATCTTCTCGCCGGGCTCGGCTCGGCGGACCCCGATCGTGCCCTCGATGAGGGAGCGGTCGTAGGCGTGCAGCGGCTGGCCCAGTTCGAGCATCACGTAGTTGGTGACGTCGACGGCGAGCGAGATCGGGCGCATGCCGGCCTTCTGCAGCCGGCGCCGCAGCCAGATCGGCGAGCGGGCCTCGGGCTGGAGGCCCACGACCGTACGGGCGGTGAAGCGGTTGCAGCCGATCGGGTCGGTGACCTTGACCGGGTAGCCGTAGCTGTTCGGCGGCGGCACGTCCAGCAGCGCCGGGTCGCGCAGCGGCAGACCGTAGGCGGTGGCGGTCTCGCGGGCGACGCCGCGCATGGAGAGGCAGTAACCCCGGTCCGGGGTGACCGCGATGTCCAGTACCTCGTCGACCAGCTCAAGGAGCCGGATCGCGTCGGTGCCGACCTCGATCTCGGGCGGCAGCACGATGATGCCGTGCGTGCCGTCGTCGCCCATGCCCAGCTCGTCCCCGGAGCAGATCATGCCGTGCGAGACCTTGCCATAGGTCTTGCGCGCGGCGATCTTGAAGTCGCCGGGCAGCGTGGCGCCCGGAAGGACCACGACGACTTTGTCGCCGACGGCGAAGTTACGGGCGCCGCAGACGATCTCCTGCGGCTCGCCCGTGCCGTTCGCCGCTCCGACGTCGACCGTGCAGAAGCGGATCGGCTTCTTGAAGCCCTCCAGCTCCTCGATCGTGAGCACCTGGCCGACGACCAGCGGGCCCTCGATGCCGGCGCCCAACTGCTCGACGGTCTCCACCTCCAGACCGGAGGCAATCAGCTTGGTCTGCACGTCACGACCGGACTCACCGGCCGGCAGGTCGACGTACTCCCGCAGCCAAGAAAGCGGGACCCGCATCAGATCTCCATCCCGAAAGGCCGGGTGAAGCGCACGTCACCCTCGACCATGTCTCGCATGTCCTCGACGTTGTGGCGGAACATCAGCATCCGCTCGATGCCGAACCCGAAGGCGAATCCGCTGTACTTCTCCGGGTCGACGCCGCAGGCGGTCAGCACCCGCGGGTTGACCATGCCGCAGCCGCCCAGCTCGATCCAGCCCTCGCTGGAGCAGGTGCGGCAGGGCGCGTCGGGGTTCCCCACGGACGCGCCGCGGCACACGTAGCACACCATGTCCATCTCGGCGGACGGCTCGGTGAACGGGAAGTAGTTCGGGCGCAGCCGGGTCTCCATGCCCTCGCCGAACAGCGCCCGGACCATGTGGTCCAGGGTGCCCTTGAGGTCCGCCATGGTCAGGCCCTCGTCGATGGCGAGCAGCTCGACCTGGGTGAAGACGGGGGTGTGGGTGGCGTCCAGCTCGTCGGTGCGGTAGACGCGGCCCGGGCAGATCACGTAGAGCGGCGGCTCGCGGTCCAGCATCGAGCGGATCTGCACCGGCGAGGTGTGCGTGCGCAGCACCACGCCGGTCTGCCGCTCGTCGCCGTCGGCGGCCGACTCGACGAAGAAGGTGTCCTGCATCGTGCGGGCCGGGTGGTCCGGGGCGATGTTCAGCGCGTCGAAGTTCAGCCACTCCGACTCCACCTCGGGGCCCTCGGCGACCGCGTAGCCCATGGCCACGAAGACGTCCTCGATGCGCTCCGAGAGGGTGGTGAGCGGGTGCCGGGCGCCGGCCTGCACGCGGTCGTACGGCAGCGTGACGTCCACCGCCTCCTCGACCAGCACGCGGGCGTCCCGCTCGGCCTCCAGCTCCTCCTGGCGGACCTTGAGGGCCTGGTTCACGCGGCCGCGGGCCTGGCCGACGCGCTTGCCGGCGTCCGCCTTGGCGTGCGGGGGCAGGGCGCCGATCTCCCGGTTGGCGAGCGCGAGCGGCGAGGTGCCGCCGGTGTGGGCGGTCTTCGCCGAAGCGAGCTCGTCGAGGTCGGTCGCGGCGGCGAAGGCGGCGAGCGCCTCGTCCCGCATGCGCTCGATCTCTTCCGGTTTCAGGGCCTCGACCTCAACAGGGTCGTACGACTTATTGGGTGCGGACATCTCTTCCCGTGCTTCCGGTGGTCTTGGCGCGCGGCTTGCCCCCGACGCGTGAGTGCCAAAGGTGCCAAAGGTCAAGTCTAAGGGGCATCGCGGCCACGCCTCACCGACGCCCCAGGCAGGACGGCGCCCGTCGGTCCCGGTCAGGCCATGAAGGCCGGGGTGCCGACGGGCAGGGTAAATCGGAACTGCGCGCCGCCGGCCGGGGCCCGGCCGACCGTGATCGTGCCGCCGTGGGCCTCGACGATGCCCTTGACGATGTACAGGCCGAGGCCCGTGCCGCCGCGCTTGCTGCCCCGCCAGAAGCGGGTGAAGACGCGGCTCATCGACTCCTCGGGGATGCCGGGGCCCTCGTCGCTCACGGTGACGGTCGTCCCCTCCGTGCCGGTCGTCATGGGTGTCGGTGCCACCTCGATGGTGACCGTTCCCTCGCCGTGCCGCACCGCATTTTCCAGCAGGTTGCCCAGTACTTGATCAACCTTGTCCGGATCGGCCCACATGTCGGGGAGCGGTTCCCGCATGCGGATCAGGAAGCGGTCCGGGCGCTGGCCCGCGGTGGTCTGCGCCTGGACGTGCCGCCGTACCGCCGCGGCCATGTCGACCCGCTGCCGGCGCACCTCCAGCCGCCCCGAGTCGATCCGCGAGATGTCCAGCAGCTCGGCGATCAGCCGCGTCACACGGTTCGCGTCCGCGTCGACGGTCTCCAGCATCAGCCGCTTCTGGTCGTCGGTGAAGCGCTCCCACTTCTGCAGCAGGGTCGCGGTGAAGCCCTTCACGGAGGTCAGCGGCGAGCGCAGCTCGTGCGCGACGGTGGCGATCAGCTCGGCGTGGCTCAGCTCCGTACGGCGGCGCGCCTCGGTGCCGCGCAGCGTGACGACCAGGCGCCGCACGGGGCCCAGCGGCCGGACGCGTACGTACCGCGCGGAGACCAGCAGCTCCCGGCCGCCGAGCAGCAGATTGCGCTCCGGCTGGCCGGTGCGGATGGCCAGCCCGCCGTACGGGTCGGTCAGCTGCCACCAGCGGCGACCCTCGATGTCCTGCAGCGGCAGCGCGCTCTCCAGGGGCAGCCCGAGCACGTCGCCCGGGTCGACGGCCGTCAGCCGCGCGGCGGCGGCGTTGAAGCACACCACCCGGCCGGTCTCGTCGGCCACCACGAGGCCGTCGGGGAGCTCGTCCGGATCCAGTCCGGCGGCCGTGCCGGCCGCGTCGTACGGGAGCGGAGGGTTCTCGCCGGGGTCGCCCGAGAGGCAGACGTCCACCACGGACGCGCGTGTGCCGGAAGTCCGCACATTCATCCCGCTGCCCCCTTCCGGTGTGGGCACGCCACCCTACTATTCCGCGGCGGCCGAGCGGCACCCTCCGGGCGTGCGCTGGGCGCGCGCGGAGGCGTACAGGCACACCGCGGCCGCGGTCGCGAGGTTCAGGCTCTCGGCCTTGCCGTGGATGGGCACCCGCACGACCGCGTCGGCCAGCGCCCGGGTCTCCGCCGGCAGGCCCCATGCCTCGTTGCCGAAGATCCAGGCCGACGGGCCGCTCATCGTGCCCGCGTCCAGCTCGGCGTCCAGGTCGGCCTCCCCCGCGCCGTCCGCCGCCAGGATGCGCACGCCCGCGCCCTTGAGCCCGTCGACGACCCGCTCGACCGGCACGCCGACGGCGACCGGCAGGTGGAAGAGCGAACCGACCGAGGCCCGTACGGACTTGGGGTTGTACAGGTCCACGGAGGCGTCGGTGAGCACCACGGCGTCGGCACCCGCGGCGTCCGCGCAGCGCAGTACCGTACCGGCGTTCCCGGGGTCGCGGACGTTGGCCAGCACCGCGACCAGCTTGGGCCGCGCGGCCAGGATCTCCTCGAACGGCGAGTCCAGGAAGCGGCAGACGCCGACCAGGCCCTGCGGGGTCACGGTCTGCGAGAGGTCGGCGATCGTGTCGTCGTCGGCGAGCAGGACGCGTACCCCGGCGTCCTGGGCCGCGGCCACGATGGCCTCGTGCCGCTCGGCGGCCTCGGGCGTCGCGAAGACCTCCAGCAGGGTCGGCTCGCCGCCGTTGCTGTGCCGGACGGCCTCTCTGACCGCCTGCGGGCCCTCGGCGATGAACCGGCGCTCCTTGCCGCGGAAGTTGCGGCGGGCCAGCCGCCGGGCGGCGGCTACGCGCGGGGAACGCGGGGAGATCAGCTCGGGGGTGCCCATGGGCGGCGGCTCACTTCGTCGTAAGGGGGTGGTGCAAAACGGCGGCGGGGGGGCCCGCGGCGGGGGGGGGGGGGGCGCGGCGCGGGGGCGGACCACAAAAACAAAGAAAAAAAACAAAACCAAAAAAAACAAAAAAAACAACACAACACAAT